>JANOXY010000495.1:0-6282 GCA_031418675.1 Pseudomonadota bacterium | reverse complement strand
AATAAATTCGCACCTACACCAGGGCTCGTGACACCACTTCGAAGGTGTCTTTCGACAAGCCCTCGGTGTCCCTTATCCGCATCAAGGCCGCGCGTGCATGGGTTTGATGACCCGCGTCGAACTTGCGCCAGCGATCAAATGACCGTGCCATACGCGCCGCCACTTGGGCGTTGTGCGGATCGAGTGCAATGACCTGCTCGGCGGCAAAGGCATAACCGCTGCCGTCGGCCGCATTGAAGCGCACATGGTTACCCTGGCAAAAGGCGCCGATCAGGGCGCGCACCTTATTGGGATTACGCACATCGAAGGCCGGATGGGTGAGTAGCCTCTTCACTTCGGCGAGCGTGCCCGGTAGTCGTGAACTGGCTTGCACCGCTAACCATTTATCGACCACCAGTGGCTCGTCGCGCCACTTGTCGTAGAACCAGCGCAAAGCTTCGAGCCGTTGTTCGCAATCGCTGTTGGCGAGTGCGGCGAGCGCCGCCATGGCGTCGGTCATGTTATTCGCGCTCTGCAACTGGGTGAGGGCGAGAGCTCGCACCGCCGGGGTTTCCAGTTCGAGCAGGAAGCCCAGCGCCAGATTACGCAGGCTGCGGCGGCCCGCCGATACCGGATCGGGCGAGTAGGGCCCGCTGTCCGCGCTACTCAAATACATCGCTCGCCATTGCGCCTCGAAACGCGTGGCGAGCTGCTTCCGCAGCGCGACGCGGGCGCTGAGAATGGCGTCGGCGTCCACTTCATCCAATTGTTCGGCGATATAACCTGCCGCCGGCAAGCTGAGCGCCTCGGCCGCAAAAGCGGGGTCGTGTCCGGCATCGGCGATGACCCGCCCGCAAGCCGCGATGAAATCCTCGGGCCACACCGGCGCGCGGCCAGCACGAATCTCGGCGATGGCGGCTAACAACACATCCAGCGCAAGACGCTGACCTGCTTCCCAGCGGTTGAACGGATCGCCGTCGTGGGCCATCAGATGGGCAAGCTCGGCCGTGCTGTAATCACAACGCAAGATCACGGGCGCTGAGAAGCCGCGCAGCAGTGAAGGTACCGGCCTGGCAGGGACGTCTTCGAATATCCATTGGGCGTGGGCTGCGCTGAGCGATAACACCCGCGAGCCGCCCGCAGCGCAGTCTTCGCCCGCCAGTCTGAGCGGGATCTCGGCACCATCGGCGTCAAGCAAAGCCAGTGCGATGGGGATCTGGAAGGGCAGTTTGCGCTCCTGACCAGGTGTCGCCGGACATTCCTGGGTGAGATCCAGGGTATAGCGCCGTGCCTGTGCGTCATGCGTGCCACGCGCCGTCACGACCGGCGTGCCGGCCTGTCCATACCAGCGTTTGAACTGATCGAGCGTGACACCCGAGGCATCGGCCATGGCGGCGACAAAATCTTCCGTGCACACCGCCTGACCGTCGTGGCGTTTGAAATAGAGATCCATGCCGGCGCGGAAACGCTGCGGCCCCAGCATGGTATGGATCATGCGCACCACTTCCGCGCCTTTGTTGTAGACCGTCGCGGTGTAGAAATTGCTGATCTCGATATAGGACTCCGGTCGGATGGGGTGGGCCATCGGGCCGGCATCTTCCGGGAACTGCGCAGCGCGCAAGACCCGCACTTCCTGGATGCGCTGCACGGCGTGGGAATAACGATCACCACCGTATTGCTGATCGCGGAATACCGTCAGGCCTTCTTTTAAGCTCAATTGGAACCAGTCGCGACAGGTCACACGATTGCCTGTCCAATTGTGGAAGTATTCATGGGCGACCACACGGTCGAGCATCATGAAGTCCATGTCGGTGGCGGTGTCGGCGCGTGCCAGCACGTACTTGGTATTGAATATATTGAGGCCTTTGTTCTCCATCGCGCCCATGTTGAAGTCACCGACGGCGACGATCATGTACTGATCAAGATCGAGTTCCAGCCCGAACACTTCTTCGTCCCAGCGCATCGCCGATTTGAGTGCATCCATGGCAAACACACACTGATCGAGTTTGCCGGGTTCAACAAATAAGCGCAGTTTGACCGTGCGTCCTGAGCAAGTAATAAAGTCGCTGTCGCGCTCATCAAGCCGTGCCGCAACCAAGGCAAACAGATAGGAGGGCTTGGGAAAGGGATCGACCCAGCGCGCCCAGTGCCGTCCATTGGCTTCTTCGCCACTGGCGTCGAGATTGCCGTTCGACAGCAACAGCGGAAAGCGCGCGCGATCTGCATGGATGACGGTGGTGTAGCGCGCCATGACGTCGGGCCGGTCGATGAAGAAGGTAATGCGGCGAAAACCTTCCGCTTCGCACTGGGTGAAATAACCGTCCTGGGACGCGTACAGCCCCATCAGCTGGGTGTTCTGTTCGGGATGAATGCGCACCACCGTGCTGAGGGTGAAACGCGTCGGCACATCGGCAATCGTCAGATGCTCGTTGTCCAATGTGTACTCGGCGGGCGTGACCATGCGGCCATCGATGGCAACGCTCTCAAGGCTCAAGCCGTCGCCGTTCAATATCAGCGCTGCCCGCTCAGGACCGGCAGGGTTACGCGCCATGTCCAATACTGCTCGCACCACGGTTGCGTCGGTTTGGATATCGATATCAAGCACCACGCTCTCGATCAGATAAGCGGGAGCCTGATAGTCCTTGAGATAGGTGGTCTGGGGTGCGGGCTGGGACATAGGGACTTTACTCGACGATGACGTGTTCTTCAGTGAGCAGGATGCAGATGTTCGACGCCGTGGAGGTGGCGCCTTCACGGGCGTACTGACCTTCCGGGGTCGAGAACACCGCATCCATGTCGGCGCGCGTCTTGAACCACACTTCGGCCACACCATCAAAAGTCTGGTCGTCGGTGGTACACAGGTTGATGTGGTATTTCACCAGCCCCGGCCATTTTTTGACCTTGGGTGCGTGCTCGGTGAGCCACCAGGTTTTGAAGGCGTCGAACGCCATGCCGTGGGGGCGTTTGATGATGCCGATGACTTTGTACATGCTCACTTCTCCTAGTGCTTGGTGGGACACGGTAACGGTCGGTGCGGGCGCAGGCAACACGGGTGGTGGGCTGAGTGTGGGTGTGCGAATGAATTCGCACCTACAGGGTGCCGTGGCACCCCAGCGCTGTAGGTCCGACTTTAGTCGGACATCACAAAACGCCGCTCAAAACCCCTGATACTTCCCCTCGCGCCGTTCGCGGAAAGCGCTGATGGCCTCGGCATGATCTGGCCCGCTTTTGGTAATCGCGATATGGGACGAAATGAGATCCAGAGAAGCGGCCATATCGCCGTTCAGGGCATGATTCACCGCGCGCTTGATCAAGCGCACCGACAGCGGTGGCAGGTGGGCCATGCGATGGGCGAGGCGCAGGGCCTCGGTCAGTAATTGTTCGTCGGGATAAACATGATTGACCAGGCCGATGCGCAGTGCCGTATCGGCATCGATGAAATCTGCGGCCAACAACAATTCCATGGCCCAGGCCTTGCCCACCAGGTGGGGCAGGAACCAGGCGCCACCGCCGCCGGGTAACAATCCGATCTTGGCGTAGGTTTCGGCAAAGCGCGCGCTCTGACTGGCCAGGCGCAGATCACAAGCCAGGGCCAGATCAAGCCCGCCGCCGGTCGCAACACCATTGACCGCCGCAATGATGGGTTTGTCGAACTGCGCGAGGCGTTTGGGAAAAGCCTGGATGGTCTGCCAGATATATTCTTTGGTGACGTGAGGGCGATTGTCTGCCGCCACACCCATGCCGCCGATGTCGCCACCGCTGCAGAAGCCGCGTCCGGCACCGGTCAGCACCAACGCGCCAACATCTTCTCGTTGTGCGCATTCATCGATGCGTGCGACCAGCAGCTCTAACATTTCGTCGCTGAAAGCGTTCAGTTTGTCAGGACGGTTCAAGGTGATGAGCGCGACGCGCTCGGTGACTTCCAGTAGAACGGTCTCGGACATCGGCGTGAACTCCTTGAGTGATTGCTAAAGCTGGCGGCCGGCAGCAACGCCGGACGACCAAGCCCATTGGAAATTATGTCCGCCCAGATGACCAGTCACATCAAGCGCTTCGCCGATAAAATGCAGGCCGGGCACGGTGCGCACCTCGAGGTTGCTTGATTTCAGGGCACTGGTCGCAACACCACCGACGGTCACTTCGGCCTTGCGAAAGCCTTCGCTGCCATCGGGCACCACCTGCCAGGCGTGCACTGCGTCGGCCAGCCTACGCAGCTTCGTGTCAGAGAATTCAGCGAGATTGCCTACCGCGCAGTCGCTCTGTTCGGCCAGTCTTTGCGCCAGCCGCCGCGGCAGCACGCTGGCCAGCGCCGTGGCCGCCTGCTGGCGTGGATGTGCGACGCGCTGTTCACGCAATAGCGCGAGCATCTCGACCGTCGGTGCTAAATCGATACCGATGGCCTCACCGGGCGTCCAGTAAGAGGAAATTTGCAGGATACACGGCCCACTGAGACCACGATGAGTAAACAGCAAGGCTTCACGAAAACGCGCGCTCTGGCAGCGGACTTCGGCATCCACGGCGATACCACTCAAACCTTCGAGGGCAGCTCTCAGTTGCGGTGCAAACACCAGCGGTACGAGACCAGCACGGGGCGTGATCACTTCAAGACCGAACTGCGCAGCGAGCTGATAGGCAAAACCACTGGCGCCGATTTTGGGAATGGATTTGCCGCCACTGGCAACCACCAGACGTGGCGCGCGGAACTCGCCGCGACTGGTCTGAAGAAAGAAGCCATGCTCCTGCTTCGTGACCTGCGCTATCTGTGTCGCCAGCAATAGCCGCACCTCACCCCGCGCGCATTCTTTAAGCAGCATATCGATAACCTGCTGGGCGGAGTCGTCGCAAAACAACTGGCCCAGGGTTTTTTCGTGCCATGCGATGCCATGGGCATCGATCATCGCGATGAAATCATGCTGCGAGTAAGCGGCCAGCGCCGAGTGGCAGAAATGGGGATTGGCGGAAATGAAGTTGCTCGGTGCGCAATCAAGATTGGTGAAATTACAGCGTCCACCGCCGGAGATGCGAATTTTCTCGCCGGCCTGCGCAGCGTGATCGAGCAACAGCACCCGTCGGCCGCGCTGACCAGCGGTCAGGGCGCACATCAAACCCGCCGCGCCGGCGCCAATGATGATCACGTCATAGTCGTTCACGGCGTGGGTCCTTTGCGGCCCCAAGCAGGCCGGGTTCGTGCGTATGCTTGGGATTTTAAAGTATTCTTGGCGCCGCGAATCTGTGCGTGCGGCACCTGCTGTGCCATGCCGTCAGCCCCCCGAACAATGACCGCTAAGAGGACTTCGGCATGCCGATCGAAAAAGACAGTGTTGTGAGCTTTCACTACCGCCTGAGCGTGGGTGGCGAACAGGTCGAGGACTCCCACAATGGCGAGCCGCTGTCCTATCTGCACGGTCACGGCAATATCATTCCTGGCTTGGAGCAGGAAATGGCCGGCAAGTCGGCCGGTGACAGTTTCACCGCCACGATCCCACCGGAGATGGCCTATGGACTGCGTCGGGAAGATGCCATGGCCCGCATACAAATGAAGCAGGTCGTAACCAAGGGGCGGCTCGCAGCGGGCATGGTGATCGTCATCAATACCGAACATGGCCAGCGCCAGGTGCGGGTGATGAAGGCCGGCAAGTTTGTGGTGGATGTTGATGCCAATCATCCCATGGCCGGTGCGACCTTGAACTTCGATGTCGATGTGGTCGAGGTGCGGGCGGCGAGTGCTGAAGAACTTGCCCATGGCCATGTGCACGGGGCTGGTGGGCACCATCATTGATGACGGTTAGAAAGGCAGTGTGCGAATGAATTCGCACCTACAACGATTCAGCGCATCGAGCCTCCCTGCAGGTGCGAATTCATTCGCACCTACCACACGTCGATTCAGCGCATCGAACCTCCCTGCAGGTGCGAATTCATTCGCACCTGCCACACGTCGATTCAGCGCATCGAGCCTCCCTGTAGGTGCGAATTCATTCGCACATTCACGCCAAACCCTAACCAGACAGCACGCCCATCCCCGATGACAACGCTAACCAAACCCCAGTTCAACACCGAACTGCTCAACTTCCTGCAGCGCTCACCGACACCGTTTCACGCCGTAGCCGTTATGCGTGAGCGCTTGCTGGCTGCCGGCTTCGTCGAACTGGACGAAGCGCAGGCCTGGCAGGTTGCACCACGGGGGCGCTATTTCATTACCCGCAACGGCTCGTCCTTGATTGCCTTGCGCACCGCCAAGCGTGCATTGACCGTCGATGGCCTGCGCATGGTCGGTGCCCATACCGATAGTCCGTGTTTGAAGCT
>JANOXY010000494.1:0-2835 GCA_031418675.1 Pseudomonadota bacterium | reverse complement strand
CCAGAACACGTTGATCGTCGATACCCGCTCGTAGCATCCCCACGGCGTGCAGCCCAGCACCGGTCAGTGTGAGATCGATGGCGCCGGCGAGGTCTGCCGCTGCCGCCTCCTGCAGGCTCGCGCGTCGCTCCTGATACAGCGCGCGCATACGCCGCACGTGGCGCCCGAAATGACCTTGTTCGATGAAGCGCGTCAACACGGCCTGTTCCATCGTCGAAGATGGACCAGTCGCAATCGCTCGCACGATAGAGAAGGTATCCACCAGTGCGTCAGGCACGACCAGATAACCTAGCCGCAGGGATGGAAACAACACCTTGCTGAAGGTGCCGATGTAGATGACCTGGTCACTTTCGGCCAAGCCCTGGAGCGCGGGGATCGGGCGACTGCCATAACGGTATTCGCTGTCGTAGTCATCTTCGAGAATCCAGGCGCGCGTCTGCCGCGCCCATGCCAGCAGCTCCAGACGGCGCGCGAGACTCATGGTGTGCCCAAGCGGAAATTGATGGGACGGCGTGCAATACACGAGGCGTGCGCGCGGCGCGAGCTTGCGCCCGCGCTTCACGCTCAAGCCTTCGTCGTCTACAGGCACCGGCACAACGCGCGCGCCCGACGCCATCAAGCTTGCGCGCGCGCCCTGATAACCGGGCTCTTCCATCCATACCGTGTCACCAGGCTCAAGCAGCACGCGCGCGACGAGATCAAGGGCCTGCTGCGCACCGGACACGATGATTACTTGCTTGGGATCACAACGCACGGCGCGCGCCTGGGCGAGATAGTCCGCCACAACACGACGCAGTGGCGCATAGCCTGCGGCCCCGCCGAGACCGAAAACCTGCGCAGGCGGTCGTCGCCAGTAGTGAGCCGCGATCCTTCCCCACAGCGCGAATGGAAACGCATCCACAGCAGGCACACATGGAAGAAACGGGCGGAGCTCGCCCGGCGGCGGCAGCAAGGCCGGAAGCCGCGTCAGGTTGCGTATCCGGGTTGGAAAGGGCGCATTCGGCTTGGCGCGCACGGTGCGCTGCGTTGTTGTTTGTACGGCAAAACGCCCATCGTCAGGCAAAGTGCGATGGACAAAGGTGCCGGAACCACGAGCGCTCTGCAGATAGCCTTCGTTCATGAGCTGCTCGATGGCAGCAAGAACTGTGTTGCGCCCGACACGAAGCTCACGTGCAAGTTCGCGCGAGGACGGGATCTGCGCTCCGGGTGGCAGTTGCCCGGACAAGATAGCGGCGCGCAGCCGTCCATAGATCTGGCGCTGCAGGGGTTCGCCCGACATCGCCACCGGCGCGACAAGTGTACTTAACAGACTGGCTGCCGTGCGGCTCATGAGGCTTGCCAAGTGGTCCTATCAGAATCCCATTAAGTGGATCTTACGCTGGAACCAGAATCAGGCCTAGGCTGTGCCCATCGTTCAACCCTGCGCGACATCTGAGCCACTGATGCCAAGCTTTCAGCCCCTGCTCGCAGTCCTTCGCCGTTGTTCGTCGGCATCCTTCTTCGTTTGCCTGGTGCTTGTCAGCCCGCTGACGACCGTGAGCTACGCGGCCAACATTCAAAGCTTCGATACCACAGCCCCTGCCATGGTGACAGCGCGCTATCCAGCCGCTGTGATTGCTCCCGATGGCAGCGGGTTCGACGGTGCCTATGCCACGCGCGAGCAGTATCTGGCGGGTGCCGGCGCGTTCCGCGTGGGCATCTGGGAAAGTGGCCCTGGCGTGCTGGTGCCGGGCAGTTATCCCAATGATGAATATTGCCGCGTGCTGGAAGGCACGCTGACCATCACCAATGCCGATGGCAGCACGGCAGACTTCGGCCCCGGTGACAGCTTCGTGATCCCCAAGGGATGGTCAGGTCGTTGGCACATGAAGACTCGCTTCAAGAAACAATTTGTTGCTTACACGCCCGAGAAAGCTCCCAACTGAAGCGGCCGCACAACCGCTCGTCAACTTGAATAAGGAACTGCCCTATGAGCGAACTCATCCTGCATCACTACCCGCAGTCACACTTCGCTGAGAAGATTAAACGGGTGCTCGCCTACAAGGGCGTGCCATGGCGCGGCGTCGAGCAGCCGTTCATGATGCCCAAGCCCGATCTGGTGCCCTTGACCGGAGGTTTCCGCCGCATTCCTGTACTACAGATTGGCGCCGATGTTTATATCGACACCGTTCTGATTGCGCGTGTACTCGAAGCGCTGCATCCGACCCCGGCTTGCATCCCTGTTGCCGAGGCCGGCCTGATTGGAGTGATCGAAGCCTGGGCTGGTCGACAGCTCATGTTTCAGGTGCTGCTGCCAACCTTCGCCGCGCTGATGCCGCACCTTCCGCCAGAATTTCTCCTCGACCGCGCGGCGATGTCGCCGAGTCTCAGCCAGGAAGCGATCGTTGACGGCGCGCCGCATGCGCTTGCCCAGACGGACCTCGTGCTTGACCAGCTCGATCTGCAGCTGCGCGCTCAGCCCTTTCTGCTCGGCCCCGACTTCACGCTGGCCGACGCGTCAGTCTTCTTCCCACTTTGGTTATTCAAAAGCTTGCCAGATTTGTTCGAACACATTGCGGCGCGGCCAGCGGTCGCCACCTGGTTTGCGCGCATCGAAGCTTTTGGCGTTGGCACGGCGACCCCCATGTCGACCAGCGAAGCACTGAACATCGCGCGAGCCGCCAGCCCGGCACCGGCAGCGTCTGGCTTACAGCAGCTCGGTGATCTCGAGATCGGTGCCGAGGTCGCAGTAGTGGCGGATGACTATGGGGTCGAGGCCTGCCGCGGCAAGGTGACCTACCTGAGCGCGGAGCGCGTTTCGCTGTCGCGGCGTGATCCCGATCTCGGCGAGATAGC
>JANOXY010000493.1:0-5057 GCA_031418675.1 Pseudomonadota bacterium | reverse complement strand
ATGGTGTCTGCATTGGTGATATAATCTATCAGTTTCGCCGCGCCTCTTGCTTTTTTGATCCGGCAGAAATCATCCACTGTTCGGGAAAGGCCGAATAGCGGCTGGGCTCGTGTGCGGCGCGACCGTATAGGTGCCTTTGAGTTGCCCAACCTGGCCATCGTAGCGCAAATCGACGCCGGGGAACAGCCCGTGGTAGATCAGCGCGGCGTAGCTGGGAATGTTGTCGCGCCAGGTGAAGTGGAATTCGAGCCGACGTGGTTTCTGTTGGCCATCGATGGACTGGAAGAAGGTGGACAACATGCACGATGGGCTGAGCGACTGGGGGAACTGACGCAGATTTTGCAAAGTCATTCGCGTATTCGTGTGGCCGTGACGCTCAGGACGCGAAGCCGTGACGCCATTTTGAATGGATTGCCTCGCGATAGATACGACGAATTGGAGCTTCGTCCGGACGAGGAGGAAGTCCAAGCGCTGCTCTTGAAATATTGTGCGCATTATGGCGTCGAGCTACCGCACCGCCGTTTTGTGCTATCAACGTGGCATGCGTTACCCCATGGCCTATCCCGAGCCCCTGATGCGGGTAATGAGCAAAAATTCCCTGGACGGCTTCATCCGGCCCTTCGAAGTGCATCTGCGCAGCCGCAGTGTGAGGATCTACCGCGATACCAAGGTCGAGCGCGTGATGTTGAAGGAGCGCGGTGGTGAAGTGTGTACCAGTCGTCCGCTGGCCATGGGTGATGGTGACATGGGCAAGACCGTACTGCCCTACGACGCCCTGGTACTCGCGGTGCCCATCAAGCAGCTGTCGATTTTGCTTGACGACGCGCTGTTCGCCACCACCTCGCGCTTTAGACGGGCAGGGCTAGGCGCGCCGCCGCGCCTGGGCAATTTCCGCGACCTGCAAAGTGCGGCTATGGCCTCACTCGATATTCAGTTCCGCCACAAAATCCCTGGCATGCCCAAGGAGCACATTACCGTAGTGCAATCGGAGTTCGACCTGTCCTGCGTTGATCTTTCGCAATTGTGGAAGACTGGCGACGCAACCTATATCAATGCCGTTGCAACGAACGGGCGCGCCTTACACGGTTTGTCGGAAGATTATCGACAGCATTTGTTGCTGGAGGAAGGACTGGCCTTTCTCGGCCAGCGTCCTGCTGACGTCGAATCCGTCACCTATCGCAGCAACGACGATGCGCCCCTGTTCCTGAATGAAACCGGCTCCTGGCACGACCGCCCCGAAGCCTACACGGCGGTGCCGAGTATCGTGGTGGCGGGGGACCTTGTCCGGAACAGCTTCGGCATCGCTTCGGTGGAAGGCGCGATGTTGTCGGCCAAGCAGGCGGTACTGTACCTCGCTCGCGATCTTGGCCTGCAAACGCAGCCGCGCATCCTCGTGCCGCAGCACGTCTCCAACGATTCGATCCGCCTGCGCAAGCAGGCACTCGAGCCGTGGCAGGCCCTCGCACTCAGTACGCTATGGGCACAGCGCCGCGCCAGCCGTTTCCGATTTGATGGAGTGAGGGTTGCGCAATTCGGCGGCGCAGGGGCCCGCGGCGCAGGAATTTCGCGGGTCGCGTGCTGCAATACATGTTCGAGATGCGCCGTTTCGACAATCACCAGCGTGTTGCGGTTATCGCTGCGAATAGTGGGCGCGGCAGGACCAGGATGGCCATGCCACAAGGCCAGACTAGTGCGTGTTTCAGCTTAGAAATACGGGAAACCGCACGGTTTTTTGAGGGGCTATGGAAGGCCTGCGGGGTGCGCAGCTCAGCGCACCCCGACGCGGATCTAACTCACCACCGGATTCGCTTCACTCCAGCTCAGCGCCTCGTCCTTGACCTCGAGCTTCACCTGGGACCACTTCAACGAGAGCCTGTCGACCGTGCCTTCGACTGCGAGCTTGAAGTTGCCCAGATTGAGCTCTTCGGCCGGGCGCGACAACAGCTGACTGACGGCATGGGCGGCCTCAAAAGGCTCCAGCATGCGCGGCTGCCAGCGGCCGAAAACTTTGGTGTTGTCGGCGTATTCTTCGGTCATGCCGGTGCGTACAAAGGGCAGCATAAGACAGCAGGCGCTGGCCATGTTGGCGGCTTTGCCGAGGTTGGTCTTCAACACTTCGGGCAGGCGCAGCACCGCCCAGTTGGCGACCACGTAGCCAGGTACCGCCACACCGGGTTCGATGGACTGCATGGATGAGATGTAAATGAACTGCACCGGGCTGTTGTGATAAACCGCCTCGCCGGCCCACAGGTGGGTCATGTAGACGAAGCCGTCAATCTTGGTGTCCATCACCAGCTTGGACTCGGCGAGGTTCTCGATGAATTCTCGACGTACCCGGGCGCGGCGCTCGGCGCGGCTCTCGCCGTCGATTTCGGGCAGGGCACGGCCGAAGCGATAGCCCTTTTCGGTCAGGCCTGAGTTGCAGATCACGATATCCGGTCCTTTGCCGCCCATCTGTTCGATGACATAGCTGCGCGAGGCCCACAGGTCGCGGGTATTGGTAACGTCGGCCTGCATGGCAAACGCCTTCACGCCGTTTTTGCGCATGGCATCGACCATGTCGAAGCCGTCGCGATAGCTGGAATGGAAATGCACGCCGACCACCTCCGCACCATTGGCGGCTGCCGCCAGTGCCAGCCCCTGGCCAATGCCGCCGTCCTTGCCGGAGCCCGTGATTAGAACGCGTTTGCCCTTGAAGGCGCTTTGCGAAAATTTGAATTTGTCGTAGTCGGCGGTATAGGCCATGGGAGTTCCCCCTGTGCTTCTTATAGATGTGTCACAGCCAAGGTAATGGATTGCCTGTGACGGATCCAGCGCGATGGGGTGTCTGCGACCCGCACGCCGAGCATGGCGTCGCGTTGGCCGACAGCGCGGGCTATGGGATGATTCCCACGAACCATTTCGGGGCAGTCATGAAGAATAATTCCACCGTGCAAGCGGACGACGTCCGCGTCGTTGTCATTGGCGCCGGCATGTCCGGCATTCTCACGGGCATTCGCTTGCTTGAGGCCGGCATACACAACTTTGTCATCTACGAGAAGGCCGCCACGCTGGGCGGTACCTGGCGTGAAAACAGCTATCCAGGCCTCGCCTGTGATGTGCCGTCCCATCACTACGTCTACACCTTCGAGCCCAATGCCGAGTGGAGCCAGATGTTCGCGCCGGGCCCTGAGATTCGAGCCTATTTCGAACGCACGGCGCACAAATACGGCGTCGCATCCCATATTCGCTATCACAAAGAGGTGACCGCAGCACGGTTTGTTGATGACCGCTGGCAGCTGAGCTTTGCCGATGGCGGTGTGGACGAAGCGCAAATCATGGTCGCCGCCACGGGGGTGTTGCATCACCCGGTTTATCCTCAGATCGACGGTTTGGGCAGTTTTGCCGGGCCGTGCTTTCACAGTGCGCGCTGGGAGCACGCCGTTGATCTCACTGGCAAGCGGGTCGGCATCATCGGCACCGGCTCCACCGCCATCCAGATAGTGACCGGCATCATCGACAAGGTTGCCAAGCTCGACTTGTTTCAACGTACCGCGCAATGGGTGCTGCCCTATCCCAATGAACCCTATAGTGAAGAACAGAAGCACGACTTCCGCGCCCACCCTGAAAAGATGACGGAACTGTTCTGGCACATGGCAGAGCAGTTCAATAATTCTTTCGCCCGCGCGGTGATCGGCGATGAAACCCAGATGGCAAAGATCGAACAACGCTGCCGCATGAATCTTGAGCACAATATTCGCGACCCCGAGCTGCGGGCCAAGCTGACGCCGGATTACAAAGTAGCGTGCAAGCGGCTCATCATGTCCGATAGCTTCTACAGTGCCATTCAACAGCCCCATGCCGAGCTGGTGACGGCTGGCATAAAACGTATCGAAGCCCAGGGCGTGCGCACCACCGACGGCGTCTTGCATGAACTCGACGTGCTGGTGCTGGCCACCGGCTTCGACGGTCACCGCTTCATGCGCGATATCGCCATTAGCGGTCTCGATGGGCTTGATTTGAACGACGCATGGGCACACTCGCTACAAGCCTATCGCTGCCTGGCAGTGCCAAAGTTTCCGAATTTTTTCATGCTGATCGGGCCCAATAGCCCGATTGGTAACTTTTCCCTGATCCTGATAGCGGAGATGCAGGTCAACTACATCTTGAAGCTTATCGAGCGTATTCGCCGTGGTGAATGCCGCGCCTTGGCGCCTAAGCCCGAAGTTAGCCAGGCTTTTAATGCCGACATTCGCGAGGCCATGAAACACACGGTGTGGGTGTCGGGTTGTCGCAGCTGGTATCTGGACAACAACGGCACGCCGGTCACCTGGCCGTGGTCTTACCAGCGCTTTGAGGACGACATGCGGGAACCGAACCTGGCGGAATTCGAACTGCTGGCTTAATGGCTGCAGTGATCGCTAACGACATATATCAATAACGCGAGGAAAAGGACGATGGACGGTTTCAAGCACGGTTATGCGCAGGTCAACGGTGCGCGACTGCATTACGCCGAGGCGGGCCATGGCCCACTGGTGTTGTTGCTCCATGGATTTCCTGAGCTGTGGTACTCGTGGCGGCATCAGTTGAGCTTCCTGGCGCGCCAGGGTTATCGCGCGGTCGCGGTTGATCAGCGTGGTTATGGTCGCTCGTCAAAATTCTGGCGCAGCGAGGCCTATCGCATCGGGCCCCTGGTGGCCGATGTCGTGGGGCTGGTCAAAGCCTTGGGCGAACAGCATGCGGTGGTCGTTGGTCACGACTGGGGCGCGCCAGTGGCCTGGACCGCGGCCTGGCTGCACCCTGAAGTGTTCCGTGGTGTGATGGGCATGAGCGTGCCGTTTGCCGGCCGTGGTTTGATCGGTCTGCCCGGTAATCCCTTTGGCGAGCGACGACCCGACGAATACCACGCCGAACTGGCTGGTCCGGGCCAGGATTTTTATCAAACCTATTTCGGCGCGCTCGGCCCGGTCATCGATGAATTTGAGAGTGATGCGCGCGGCTGGCTGCGTGACATTGTTTATTCGGTGTCGGGCGAGGGCATGCTGGCAGCGGGCTTTGACGTGACCGCCGCCGACACC
>JANOXY010000492.1:0-3998 GCA_031418675.1 Pseudomonadota bacterium | reverse complement strand
CACCGCCGGTGGTTCGCTCTTGCCGGCTTGAATCACACTGGTTGCGATACTGATCATCGATGAGATGTCGGCCAGATTGGCCGGCACGATCAAGGTGCCCTTGGCATCCCGCGCTAGCTGACCGAACTCCTTGATGTATTGCTCGGCGATGCGCAATTGCATGGCTTGCGTACCGCCTTCGCTGCCCAGAGCATGGGCCACACTGCGTAAACCTTCGGCGGTTGCCGTCGCAATCGACATGATGGCCGCCGCCTGACCCTCCGCTTCGTTGATCTGCTGCTGTTTGTTCGCTTCAGAAGCTTTGATCACCCGCTGCTTTTCACCGTCGGCCTGGTTGATGGCGGCATCGCGCTCGCCTTCCGACGCCAATACCACGGCGCGCTTCTCGCGCTCGGCGCGCATCTGCTTTTCCATTGCGGTCAACACATCGTGGGGCGGATTGATGTTACGGATCTCGTAGCGCAGTACCTTCACACCCCACGGCGCTGAGGCCTTGTCGAGTTCGCTGACCACATTGCCATTGATGGTGGCGCGCTCTTCAAACGTACGATCGAGATCGATCTTGCCGATCTCGCTGCGCAGGGTGGTTTGTGCGAGCTGAATGAGTGCGAACTTGTAATTGGTGATGCCGTAGGAAGCTTTGTTCGCTTCCAGTACTTGCATGTAGAGGATGCCGTCGACACCGACCTGCACGTTGTCTTTGGTGATGCATATCTGCTCGGGGATATCGAGCGCCTCTTCTTTGAGGTTGAGTCGGTAGGCGATGCGTTCCACAAAGGGCACCAGGATATGGAAACCGGCATGTAAGGTGCGACTGTAACGACCGAGGTTTTCAACCACGAAGGCGCTTTGCTGCGGCACGATGGTCGCGGTCTTGGCGATAACAATGATGACCAGTATGGCGATGGTCAGGACGACGTACGTAGTTCCCATGGCGAGCTCCTGTGCGTGGTAATCAACGTGGATAACGGAGGTGGAGAGTCAGACCTGCGGTTTCCCAGACTTCGGCTTCGATGCCCGCTTCGAGGCTTACCTGGTCGGTATTGCGCGCAGTCCAGGAGGTACCGCGGTAGTCAACGCGGCAACTCGCACCCGGCGCGAGACGTTCCGGCACCACGATGCGATCACCCATGATCAGTCGTTCTTCAACCTCGCCCTCGGCACCTTTAAATCGCCTGTAGAGCCGCGCGCGGAAGAAGGCCATGCAGGTCAGCGCGACAGCGGCGAAGGTGAGCCATTGCGCCCATTCGGGCAGCGCGACACCTGCCACGCTGAGCAAGCCGACCAGGATTGCGGCGGCACCAACAAACACCAGATAAAACTGCGCGCTGACACCGAACATCTCGGCACCGAGCAGCAGCGTACCGGTCACCATCCAACTCCACCACGGCATGCCTCGTTCCTCGATCAGGGCGGGCCGGACGCCCGCGCCGAGCATCGTGACGGCAGCGCATCACGCTTGCAAGCACGGCGCTTGTGGTGACCTTGCCTTTGGGCGGTTGTCAAACCGCGGGTTGAGTCGTTAGTGTGTCGTGCGGCAACGTCGATGTGTCACTAACGAGGTCTATTGCGTGTCCTACACCCACCGCATACGCGTACGCTACGGCGAGTGCGATCAGCAAGGGGTTGTCTTCAATCCCAACTACATGGTGTACATGGACGACGCCGGTGAAAACTGGGCGAGCAGCCTCGCACCGAGCGGTAATTTTCTCGATCTGGGTTGGGACTGGATGGTGGTGCGTTCGACCATTGAATGGCAGGCGCCAGCCCACCACGGTGAGACTTTGAGCATTCAGGTCGCTATCGTGCGTTACGGCAGTACGTCGTTTGAAATCGGCTACATCGGCACGGTGGGCGAACGCGCGGTATTCAAGGCTCGCAGTACTTGTGTGAGCGTGAAAGCCGGTAGCACGGAAAAATTTGTTACGCCGGATCACATCAAAGCACTCCTTGGGCCGGCGCAAGCGTGGGATGTACCGGTTTGAGGTTTATTTTCTTCGCGTGACTAGGTCCGCGGTGTCAGATGCGGTGGTCAGGGGGAATGTGCGAATGAATTCGCACCTACATAAAAACCGTGTTTTATCTGAATAAGAATGGGATGGGGCATCACTATGATCACCAGTTTTGACGACTATCTCATTCACCAGACACCCCAGGCCCTGGCCCACGTCGGCACCACCGACTCCAACGCCTACGACCGCTACTTCCTGGAGGGCTACGTCGCCGACGGCAGTCTCATCTTCGGCGGGGCGTTTGGCCTTTATCCCAATCGTGATGTGGTGGATGCCGCCTTCAGTGTCAGCGTCGACGGCACCCAGTACTCACTATTTGCCAGCGGTCGGGCACCAACGGAGCGCGGCGAATCCCAGGTCGGACCGATCCGGGTGGAGATACTCACGCCCATGCGCAGCCTGCGCCTGTCGGTGCATGACCTGGAGCGTGGCTTTGTCGCTGATTTACGTTTCGACGCGGTTACGGGAGCCATCGATGAAGGGCGCCAAACCATGACGGACGGCCCGCGCACCTCGGTCGATTTAACCCGCTACTCGCAGCTTGGCACCTGGTCCGGATTTATCGAAGTGAAGGGTCGCCGGGTCGAACTGGCCGCTAAACAGGTGTTAGGTGTGCGCGATCATTCCTGGGGTGTGCGGCCCTTGGGTGGTGGCGGTAGTACGCGCTGGGCACCACAGATCCACTGGTACTGGGGGCCGATATTTTTCAGTGATGAATGCATGCATTGGCATTTGAATGATGATCCCGAGGGTGCGCTGCCAGACCCTTTTGCAGCCTTGGTGCCGAGAGTGGATAGCCCCGGCAACGAGCCGCTCTATATGCGCAATACGGGTGGCGAGTATCTCATTCCGGTGTCATTCACGCCGCGTTATCGCAGTGGTACACGGCGCGTCGAACATCTCGAAGTGGTCATGCACGACAAACGTGGCCCGCGTATGACATTGCAGTTCATTCCCGATCAACGTTTATTGTTTTCTTTGATGGGCTTGGGTTACACCAACAAGGCTTGGGAACACGGCGCCTGGCGCGGTGAAGCAATGATTGACGAAAATGCCTGGCCCAGCCACGAACAATCGCCACTGTTTCCGCGCAATTGGCATATGCACCATGTCTGCAAGGTGGTTCGGAACGACGGCAAAGAAGGGTCGGCGATCCTCGAACAGTGTTTGTTCGGCCCGCATAAACCGAGTGGTTTGACGGGCATAACCGATGGGTGGAAAGCGGCGCAGTAATGCGGGTTCAAGCACTGCGTCGCTTTGGAGATGGGTAGCGGGGTATCGCTACGAGTGTCCGAATAAATTCGGACCTACAAAAAAAGGCAGTGCACTGGGCTGCACTGCCTTGCTAGCGGAGGGCTCTCAGGTAATTGAGGCCTGATAGATGCTCTCGATGGCGGCGTCGAGAGCGCTATCGAAGGCCGCATCGCTTTGTTGTTTGGTGAGGCCTTCGGTTAAGGCCCGCGAAAAACTCGCGACCATGCTGTGGTTGCGCGCCAGACGAGCATTGGCATCGGCGCGAGAGTAACCACCGGAGAGCGCTACCACGCGCACCACGTTCGGATGTTTGATGCAGTCCAGATAAAAATCGTCAGCTTCGGGCAGCGTGAGTTTCAGCATCACGAGTTCGTTCGGGGCGAGGGCGTTCAGCGCGTCAAGCAGGTCGCTTTTTAGCAGTTTTTCTGCGCCGGCCTTGTCCGGGCAGTGGATATCAACTTCCGGCTCTATGATGGGCACCAGGCCCGCTGCGCAAATCTGTTTGCCTACTTCGAATTGTCGAGCGACCACGGCCTTGATGCCCTTGGCATTTGCCTGTTTCACCACTGAGCGCATCTTGGTGCCAAAAATCCCTTTTGATTTCGCTTTCTTGAGCAAAACATCGAGGGTCGGATTGGCTTTCATCAACTGCACGCCGTCGGCCTCGTCAGCGAGGCCCTTGTAGACCTTCAGAATAGGTACGACGTTTTTTACCTAACACAGAAAGTCGGC
>JANOXY010000491.1:0-3970 GCA_031418675.1 Pseudomonadota bacterium | reverse complement strand
GCTCGGTCAGGCGCAGATCATCAAGGGCATGGTGACCCAACCACAACAAAGCCTGGGCGACCTGCTCGGGCGCGGTGCCCGCTGGCATCGCGGCTTCGCCGCTCGCCCCCGTTTCCAGCTCTGTCGTTACCACCTCGCGCGGCCGGATCGGCGGTTCGAGCCGGCGTTCGATAGTGAGTAACACGCCCCAGCCGATGCCGCACAGGATCAGCAGACTGATCAGCACCCATTGCAGCGGTCGCAGGCGCGCCCGTGGGGTGGACAATTGCGTAGTTTGCGTGGCGCCAGTCTGATCCGAGCGCACCAGGGTGGTATCACCGTGGAAGCTGCCATTGGTCTGTGTCGCCGATCCGATCACGTTATGGCGACGCATCTGCGCGATGTAATGGATGAGGCTTTTGGTATCACGAAAGCGGTCTTTGCGTGGCTTGGCCATCATCAGGTTCAGCAGTTCCTGATATTGCTCAAGAGCAGCAGGTAAGCGTGGGATCGGTGCCCGTTTATGCATCAGGATGACGTCGATGACCGAATCGGCGACATAGGTCCGTGAGCCGGTCAGCATCTCGTAGAGGATGACACCGAGCGAATAAATATCGGCACGGCCATCGATGGGACCGGACTCCGATTGTTCCGGAGCCATGTAATTGGGGCTGCCGACAAACATCCCGGTCGAAGTCAGATCTGAATCGTTACTCAAGCGCTTGGCGATGCCAAAGTCACTCAACAACGGCGTGCCATCGCGTCGGAACAGGATGTTGCCGGGCTTGACGTCGCGATGCACGATACCGTTGTCGTGGGCGGCAGCAAGGCCAGCGGCGACCTTCTCCACCAGTTCGATGGCCTCGAACGGCGCAAAGACGCGGTTCAGCAGACGGTCCTTCAGATCACCGCCCTCGACGTATTCCATCGAGATGAAGATCTGATCACCGGCCTGGCCAATATCGTAGATGGTGATGATGTGGGGGTGATTGAGGGAGGCAATAATGCGTCCCTCGTTCAAAAAACGCTCAACGGTCTCCGACGCAATGCCAGTGCTGGTATCGAGGATCTTCAGCACCACCTGGCGGCCCAGGGAGCGTTGCTCAGCGAGATACACCGTGGCCATGCCACCCTGGCCAATCAAGCGCTTGATCTCGTAGCCGGGGATCTCCATCGGCGAATTATAGACTGGCCATTGAGGGAAATAGGCGGGCATCGGTCACCACCCACGGGGTGCCTTTTATGCGGCGCTCGGGTTACAGTAGCGACGCCTCCGACAACAACACGAACCCAGTTATGCCCGACACCAAAACCGCCGCCACGCTCGCACGCCCCCGTTCACGCAAGTTGATCGAAGACATGCTGCAGGAACGCCAGCAGATGCTGGTCCTGCTGTGGGAACTGTCCAAGCTCGATCTACGCAAGCCCGATGAGTCCACCCGCCAGACCCTCGAAGACTTCCAGGAAATCCTGGTCGACTACATCGCCGCGGCGCATTTTGGATTGTACCAGCGCATTGCCGAGGGTAACGAACGGCGCCAAGCGGTGCTCGACATTGCACGCGAAATCTACCCGCGCATCGCCCGCTCGACGGACATCGCAGTTGAGTTCACCGAAAAATACGATCACGCCGAAGCGGGCACCAGCACCGCTAAGCTGGCCGCGGATTTGTCCTTGCTGGCCGAAGAAGTGACCTCACGCATCGAGCTTGAAGACCGGCTGATTCTAGCCATGCTGGGTGGCGATTTCGAGATTCCGCAGGTGCCAAAAACGGCTTAGCTCAGGCGCTGCTGTCTGTAGGTCCGAATTTATTCGGACACTGAGCACAAACATCGCAACCCTCCTCCTTATTTATCCGCTCGCGGCGCAGCTTCAGTGACTCGCAACTTGGTGCGAATAAAATCCTTGTGCGACAGGTGCAGGAGATCCGCCAGCTTGCGGATGTAATACTCCTCATAGTGATCAACCCGACCGTCGGCCTGCGCTACTCGCCATAGGGTTTCCAGCAATTCCAGTTTCTGCGCCTGGCTCAGGTGTGCATTGATGGTCGCGGTGAAATCGTAGAACGACACCGCCTCCTCGACGGCTTCCGCGGCGGTGGCCACGAGGGTGTCCAGATCTTCATCCTCGAGTTTGCATAAGCGCGCGATGGCGGCAATCACGGTGCGGCGCTCCGCCGCGTCGACGGCGTGATCGGCACGGGCCACTTCGAGCAGCAGTGCCGCCACCGCCAGCGGCATGGGGTCGATCGTCATTGGCGCAGCGCTAAGGCGCGAGAAGCCATCCTTGAGCAGGGCTTTAAAGTGGCGATACATGATCATCGGCAATTGGTTCGGGGACGGCATGTTAGCCCGCCCACGCCACACACCCAAGACCGCGTGTGTTGTCTGTAGGCGAATACAGGCCAGGCCTATAGGATGGCGTCCATGCCACGCATTCATGTTGAGATTGAACTGACGAGCGGCGCCGAGTGTGTGCTGCCGGCCAGCGCCGCGCACCATGTCCGCGACGTGTTGCGCCTGGATCGCGGTGCTGAGTTGGTGCTGTTTAACGGGCGCGGTGGTGAATACGAAGCGCAATTGTTGGCCGTCGCACGAGGCGAAGTGCGCGCGGTGGTCGGCAGCTTCCGTCACGGTGCACTCGAGTCACCCCTGGCCGTGACCCTGGTGCAGTCCATTTCCCGTGGCGAACGCATGGACTACACCATACAAAAAGCCGTTGAACTTGGCGTCAATCGTATCGTGCCCGTGATCAGCGCTCGCACCGTCGTGCGACTCGATAGCGCGCGCGAAGAGAAGCGCCTCGAACATTGGCGCGGCATCGTTCGTCACGCCGTAGAACAAAGTGGTCGCACCGCGCTACCTGAGCTTACGGCGGTGCTGCCTTTGGCTGCTTGGTTGGAAGACGCCAGCAAAACGCGCGCTTATATGCTCGATCCGTTTGCCAGCACGGGCCTAGCCGCGCAGCCAGCACCCGACGGTGAAGTGGCGATTGTGGCGGGCCCGGAAGGCGGCTTCAGCGCTGATGAACGGGCGCAGATGTCACGTGCCGGGGTATTGCCGGTGCGACTCGGGCCGCGGGTGTTGCGCACCGAAACGGCAGCGCTGTGCGCACTCACGATTCTGCAGCTGCGCTGGGGAGATTTGGGCTGAGGGCGAAGCCCTAGGCCCCGAGTACGGCATTCATCTTAGGATGAGGGGCGGCCAGGCCGCCCCTTGTCCTCGCCCTACTTGAAGAACTTCATGAAATCCGGATCGCGCTTTTCATTGAGCGCCTTCACACCTTCCTGCGATTCCTCGGTGAAGTAATACAGGCGCAAGGCCTGCATCGCGAGTTGACCCATACCGCGGATGGATTCGGTATCGGCGTTGAAACTCTTTTTGGCCAGGGCAATGGCGGTGGGGCTGCGCATGTTGAGCTCATCGCACCAGCGCAGCACTTCAGCATCCAGCTCCGCGTCCGGTATTACGGCATTGATGAGGCCCATCTCCAGGGCTTCCTTGGCGCTGTAGCGCTTGCACATGTACCAGATCTCCCGGGCCTTCTTTTCGCCCACGACGCGCGCCAGATAGGCGGTGCCAAAACCAGGATCGACGGATCCCATCTTGGGGCCGACCTGGCCGAAGATGGCGTTGTCGGAGGCGATGGTCATATCACAGAGGGTGCACAGCACATTACCGCCACCGATGGCATAACCGCGCACTTTGGCGATCACAGGCTTGGGGATGTCGCGGATCACCGAATGCAATTCTTCCGCCGGCATACCGACCGCGCCACGCGCATCGTTATTGCCGTATTGCCCACCGCTGTGATCCGACTGATCACCACCGGTACAGAACGCCTTGTTGCCGGCGCCGGTAAAAATTACTGAACCGATATCGCGATTCCAGCCGGCTTGCTGAAAAGCATCGATCAATTCGACCACGGTGCGTGGTCGGAACGCGTTGTACTTGGTCGGACGATTGATGGTGATGATGGCCGTGCGGCCAAC
>JANOXY010000490.1:0-2442 GCA_031418675.1 Pseudomonadota bacterium | reverse complement strand
GACCGGTTCCTTGACCGCATTGCCCATCATCGAGACTCAAGCCGGTGACGTGTCGGCGTTCGTGCCGACCAATGTGATTTCAATCACCGACGGCCAGATCTATCTCGAAACCAATCTGTTCAATTCGGGCTTTCGTCCGGCTATCAACGCCGGTCTGTCGGTGTCCCGCGTCGGTGGTGCGGCGCAGACCAAGATCATCAAGAAACTCGGTGGCGGTGTGCGTTTGGCGCTCGCTCAGTATCGCGAGTTGGCCGCCTTCTCGCAGTTCGCCTCCGACCTCGACGAGGCGACCCGCAAGCAGCTCGAGCGCGGTCAGCGTGTGATGGAGCTGATGAAGCAGAAGCAGTACTCGCCGCTATCGGTTGCACAAATGGCCATTAGTCTGTTTGCCGTGGACCGCGGTTATATCGACGACGTGGAATTGAACAAGGTCGGCGATTTCGAGGCGGCGTTGCACAGTTATATGGCGTCTTCGCACAAAGCGCTGGTCGACAAGATCAACGAAGCAGGGGACCTTGACGACGCAATCGAAGCGGGGCTGAAGTCGGCTCTCGAGAGCTTCAAGTCCACGCAGAGCTGGTAAGCGCAACACCAAGGGTAGTCGAGCATGGCCGCAGCCAAAGAGATTCGCAATAAGATTGCGAGCGTAAAAAATACGCAGAAAATCACCAAGGCTATGGAAATGGTCGCGGCGAGCAAGATGCGTAAGGCCCAGGAGCGCATGGCTGCTGCACGGCCCTACGCCGATAAGATGCGTAACGTGGTTGCGCACATGGCCCATGCCAATAGCGAATACAAGCATCCCTATCTGCTGCAACGTGACGTGAAGCGCATCGGCGCAATCGTTGTCACCACCGACCGCGGTTTATGCGGCGGTCTGAACGGCAATCTTTTTCGGCAGGCGTTGCGCCAATTCCAGAAATGGGAAGGTGAGGGCAAGGAGCTCGACCTCGCTGTGATCGGCACCAAGGGTGTTGGGTTCTTTTCCCGTATCGGCGGTCGTGTAGTCGGGCAGGTCAGCGCGCTGGGTGATTCACCGCAGCTCGAACAGCTGATCGGGACCATCAAAATCATGCTCGATGCGTATGACGAGGGTCGAGTTGACCAGGTGTTTCTGATCTACAACCAGTTCGTCAACCGTATGACGCAGAAGCCGAGCTTCGAGCAATTGTTACCTCTGCCACCTAGCGAATCCGATGATCTTAAACATCATTGGGACTACATCTACGAACCCGAAGCGCGCGAAGTGATGGACCATCTGCTGTCGCGTTACATCGAATCGCTGGTCTACCAGGGGGTGGTCGAAAATATCGCCTGCGAACAGGCGGCGCGTATGGTGGCCATGAAATCTGCCTCGGACAACGCCGGCAAGCTGATCGACGAGCTACAGCTCATATACAACAAGGCGCGGCAGGCAGCCATAACGCAAGAGCTGTCCGAGATCGTCGCGGGCGCGGCAGCGGTTTAACCGGCTGTCGAGTGCATACGAATAACTGAATCGAAGAATCCGACTGAGAGGAACTTTAGCGATGAGTTCTGGAGACGTAGTACAGGTCATTGGCGCCGTCGTGGACGTTAAGTTCCCGACCGACGGCGTGCCGCATATCTATGATGCGCTAAAAATCGAGAACACCTCGATAACGCTGGAAGTTCAACAGCAGCTGGGCGACGGCGTGGTTCGAACCATCGCGCTCGGTTCCACTGACGGTTTGCGTCGCGGTATGGTCGCGGTCAATACCGGTGAGGGGATCATGGTACCGGTCGGCATCAAGACGCTGGGCCGCATCATGAACGTGCTCGGTGAGCCGATTGACGAACTCGGCCCCATTGGCGAAGACGAGCGCATGGTTATCCATCGCGAAGCGCCCAAATTTGTCGACCTATCGCCCACCACCGAGCTGCTGGAAACCGGCATCAAGGTTATCGACCTGGTTTGCCCGTTTGCCAAAGGCGGCAAGGTGGGATTGTTCGGCGGTGCCGGCGTGGGCAAGACCGTCAACATGATGGAACTCATCAATAACATCGCGACCGAGCACTCTGGTCTCTCGGTGTTTACCGGCGTGGGCGAGCGTACGCGCGAAGGCAACGACTTCTACCATGAAATGCAGGAAGCCGGGGTGGTCGACGTCAAGGACTTCCAGAAGTCCAAGGTCGCGATGGTTTATGGTCAGATGAACGAACCGCCTGGCAACCGCCTGCGGGTCGCGCTGACGGGCTTGACCATCGCTGAAAAATTCCGCGACGAAGGCCGCGACGTGCTGCTCTTCATCGATAATATTTATCGCTTCACCCTGGCTGGTGTGGAAGTCTCCGCTTTGTTGGGTCGTATGCCGTCGGCGGTGGGTTATCAGCCGACGCTGGCTGAAGAAATGGGCAAACTGCAGGAACGTATTACGTCGACCAAGACCGGTTCCATTACCTCGATTCAGGCGGTTTACGTGC
>JANOXY010000489.1:0-8974 GCA_031418675.1 Pseudomonadota bacterium | reverse complement strand
AACTCGCACCAGTGACCATCATCGCCCACTCGCTGGGCGGCAATATCGCCATACGCTACACCGGCATCTATCCCGAAACCGTGCGACGGCTGGTCGCGATCGAAGGCCTCGGCGCCTCACCGCGCATGGTGCAGGACCGCGCCAAGCAACCACTGGATGAGCGCATGCGCATCTGGATAGATGAACAGCGCAAGCTGTCCGGGCGTCTGCCGCGCCGCTATGGGTCGGTCGAGGAAGCGTTCAAGCGCATGCAGGAGGAGAACAAACATCTGTCACCCGAACGTGCGCGCCATCTGACCGAACACGGCGTCAACCAGAACGAGGACGGCAGCTTCTCGTGGAAGTTCGACAACTACGTGCGCTCATGGCCGGCCTTTGACATGACCACGGCCGAAGTGGAATCCCTGTGGTCACGCATCACCTGTCCCAGCCTGCTGGTCTACGGTTCCGAGAGCGGCGCATCAAACCCCAGTCTCGACGGCCGCGCCAAACATCTTAAAAACGCCACCGTCGTCACCATCGATGGCGCCGGGCACTGGGTGCACCACGATCAGTTCGAAACCTTCTATAAGCTGGCGTCGGACTTCATCACCACAGAATAAGCGGACTGCAACGCCCCTGTAGGTCCGAATTTATTAGGACATTCGAGCGACAGCGTGACATCGGAGAGGCCCAGGTCGGAAAGTCCGAATAAATTCGGACCTACAGGGAGAAAGAATTTGGTGGCGCCGTGCTGGCAGCGCCACCTGCAAAGCATTTACTCAGGCGACGCGGGCGAGGAACTCGCGCAGATCGGCGTTGAAGGCTGGCGGTTTTTCCAGCTGACAGAAATGCCCGACGTCGTCGTAGAGCTTGATCTTGGCGCCAGGAATGTTGTCAGCCAGGAATTGATTCATGGCCACCGGCGTGGCGCCGTCTTCCTTGCCGGCAATGATCTGCGTCGGTGCCTTGATGTTCTTCAGCTGATCCGAGATGTTCCATCCAAACACACCATTGGGATCGGCTGCGCTGGCAAAAAATACCGTCTCGTTGAAATTGGTCTCGTTGCGGTAGCAGCCCTCCATGAAGGCGTGTATCTCCGGGCGTTCGGCCTTGGTCTTGGCCGACACTGACGCCGAGATAATCCCCGAGAACACACCGCGCCAATCCTTCTGCATTGCTTCGGCCATTTCCGGCGGCGCGCCGGCACCGAAGTTGGTGCCACTTGAGAGGATCAGCAGGCCCTGCACGCGTGACGGTGCATCGAGCGCGGTCTGCATGGCGATCATGCCGCCGATGGAATTACCCACCAGCACCGCTTTACTGACTTTTGCATCGTCCAGGATCGCGACCACATCGGCCGCCATTTCGTTAATCCCATAACCGCTGGCCGGTTTGTCGGACTGACCGTGGCCACGATGATCGACCACCAGGCAGCGGTAGTCGCGGGCAAACTCATTGACCTGAAAGGCCCAGATGTAGTGATTGGTGGTCCAGGGATGCAGGAATACCAGGGTGGTCGAGCCCTTACCGAAACTTTCGTAGAACACTTTGACACCATTACGCGTAACGTGGGGCATGGTCGTAACCTCTGTATTGTTGTGTCGCGCCGCGCGGCGCGCGGCTGTCGGGAGCGGATGATCTCCGGTTTGCCCGAGCAGCGAAACTGCCCGATAGGGGCATCACGAATTGCATGGCGGCGCGCGGGGCGGCACTATCGGTTGCGCGGCGCCGAACTCGGCCCGTCACCCATGGGAAGAATCACAGCCTCGAGGCCTATTCATTGTCATCACTCGACGATTTCCGCGCGGAAACTCGCGCCTGGCTAGACGCCAACTGTCCGGCATCCATGCGCACGCCCATGCCTGAAGACGAACGGGTCTGGGGCGGACGCCAACCACGCTTCAAGAACCCCGACAGCAAGCTATGGCTGGAGCGCGCCGTGGCGCACGGCTGGACTGTGCCGGGCTGGCCGAAGGCCTACGGTGGTGGCGGCCTGAACAGCGAAGAGTTGCAGGTCCTGAAGGAAGAAATGCAGCGCCTGGGTTGCCGACCACCTTTATTCAGTTTTGGCATCGGCATGCTCGGTCCGGTATTGCTGAAATACGGCAGTGAGGAGCAGAAGCTGACCCATCTGCCGCCGATCGCGCGGGGTGAAATCCGCTGGTGCCAGGGTTATAGCGAGCCGGGTGCGGGTTCGGATCTCGCGAGCCTGGCCACACGGGCCGAAGACCAGGGTGATCATTGGCTGGTCAATGGTCAGAAGATCTGGACGTCCTACGCCAACTACGCCGATTGGATCTTCTGTCTGGTGCGCACCGATACCAGCACCAAACAGGGCGGCATCAGTTTCCTGCTGTTCGACATGACAAGTGGCGGGGTTGAAACGCGCCCCATCGCACTGATCAGCGGGTCTTCGGTGTTTTGCGAAACGTTTTTGACCAATGTGCAGGTGCCCAAGGGCAATCTCGTCGGCCGCTTGCACGGTGGCTGGGAGATTGCCAAGGAACTGCTGCAACACGAGCGCGGCATGATTTCGGAGATCGGTCGCGCCATCGGTGGTGTGGTGCCCGACGTCGACGTCGTAGCAAAACGGTATCTCGGTGATGCCGACGGGCGCATCGCTGATCCCGTGTTGCGCGATGCCGTCGCGCGGCATGTGATGGACGACAGGGCCTTCGGCCTCACCTTGCGCCGCGCGGCCCAGGAGTCGGGCGCAGGCGCGGCCAACGGCGGCGTCTCCTCGATGTTCAAATACTTCGGTACGGAGCAGAACAAACGCAAGTTTGAATTGATCCTCAAGTGCGCCGGCACCAACGCACTGGGCTGGCAAGGTGAGGGCTTCAGTGACGACGAATTGACCCTGTGCCGCACGTGGCTGCGCTCCAAGGGCAATTCCATTGAAGGTGGCACGTCGGAAATCCAGTTGAACGTGATTGCCAAGCGCGTGCTCGGCCTGCCCGATTGAGGAAGCGATCATGAATCTGACTTTGAATGACGAACAAACCATCCTCAAACACGGCGCCCACGAATTTTTTAAGGGACGTATGCCGGTCAAACAACTGCGCGAGCTGCGCGACCGCGACGATGACAAGGGCTTCGACCCGGCCCTGTGGCGCGAGATGGCGAACCTCGGTTGGGCCGGCATCCTGATCCCTGAAGAACACGGTGGCGCAGGCTTCGGTTACAAAGGCATGGGCCAGGTGATGGAAGAAGCGGGCCGCACACTGGCGGCCTCGCCCTTGGCCTCCGCCGCGCTGATCGCCGCACCCTTGCTGCTTGCCACTGCAAACGAAGCGCAAAAAAGTGCGCTGCTGCCCGCCCTCGCGGCGGGCGAACAATTGATTGCGCTAGCCCACGACGAAGCACCGCGCCATGCACCGACCCGCATAACGAGCAAGGTCGACAAACGTGGGTCTGGCTTCGTCCTGAACGGCTGCAAAACTTTTGTGGTCGATGGGCATGTTGCTCAACAGCTGATTGTGGTGGCGCGCAGCAGTGGCGAGCGTGATGCCCCTGCGGGGATCTCCTTATTCCTGGTCGACGCCAAAGCACGCGGGGTGAAATGTACGCGCACCCGCATGGTCGACAACCGCAATGCCGCGCAGATCAGTTTTGATAATGTTGAACTCGGCGCCGACGCTGTGCTGGGCCGCTTGGACGAAGGCTACGGAGCGCTGGAAAAAGTGCTGGATGGCGCACGCGCCGCGCTCGCTGCCGAGATGCTCGGCACCGGCACCGAAGTCTTTGAGCGCACCGTTGCCTATCTCAAGTTGCGTCGTCAATTCGGTGTCGTGATCGGCTCGTTTCAAGCCTTGAAGCACCGCGCCGCGCTTATGTTCTGCGAACTGGAATTGACCCGCTCGGCAGTGTTGGGTGCACTCGACGCCCTCGACAGTGGGCTTAAGGACAGCGCGGCCTTGTGCAGCCTCGCCAAGGCCAAGGCGTGCGACATGCTGGAGTTGATCAGCGCCGAAGCCGTGCAATTGCATGGTGGCATCGGCATGACCGACGCCGAGGAGATTGGTTTTTTCCTCAAACGCGCGCGGGTCGCGCAACAATGGCTGGGCGACGCCAGCTTCCACCGCGATCGCTACGCGAACTTGCTCGGTTTCTGAAGCGCCAGCGATAAGTCGACAATGAACGAGTACGAAGTAACCGTCGTCGAAAATGGTCATCAGCGCAAATTCATGCTGCTGGCGGCCTCAGCCGCACAAGCGCGTGAACGGGCGGAAGATGACACCGAGGGTGAGGTCACGGCAGTACGCTTCGTGCACGCCGCAAGCTTCAGCTGCACTGTGCGCGACGGGCGCGGCGCGCGCTGACGCCGAGCTTGTCCTAGCGGCAACGAACTACGCGTTGCAGGCTCAAGCCTGGCGTGGCACGACCGTACCCAAGCTGCGCAGCAAACCCACGGCCGTGCGGCTATCAACCAGTTGCTGGCAGAAAGCCGCCAGCGTGAGTTCCCGCGCGCGGGCCGCAAATACCACCATCTCAAACGCTTCGGTTTCTTCGACGCCGTGGCGCTCCATGACCATACCAACCGCAACGCTGACGATCTTTTTTAAATTAAAGTCGGCCGACAGCCGCTCCACGACGCGCTCGAGCTTATTGGTTTCGCGCGCGCGCACCAGACCGACATCGATGGCCAGGCGCAATTGTGCGACGCCCACCGGCTTGAGCAGCACCTGCAGCGCGCCGGCGGCAATCGCCCGCTGCAATGTCTCTGGCTCGGTGCCATCGGCACACTGCAGGAAGGGAATGCGGTGCTCAACGGCTAATTGCTGACCCAAAATGACGCCATCGCCATCCGGTAACAGGGCGTCGATCACGGCCAGGTTCACGGCGCGCGCGGCGGCGACACCGCGGGCCGCAGCCACACTCGTCACGCCATGGGCGCCATGTCCGGCGGATTCGAGCGCGGCCAACACCTCGGCGCGCAGCTGCCCATCCGTGGTGACTACCAGCACGACCTTCACCACACCGTCGCCAAAACCACCCGCCACTTGTTCGAGCGTCACAAAAATTCCTCTATCGTTTTTATGGCTGATGCTGGCCCGGGGTAGGGGCCACTCGATGCAGGCTGGTCAGCGGTGTTATGGCTTTGAGCCGAAATCGCGCGCAAGCCTACTGGCGTAACACCACCATGCCTAGGGAAGTTAAGGGCGTATCGGCGAATTGGCGCTGATTGGCGCCACGCACGGCCAGGAAACTACCCCAATACGGGGACAAGACGCTCTCCGTCTAGGCGCCGGCCGACGTGGACGATATCCTCGGCCGGCGTTTTGCTCCGCGCCGCCCCAGTCTGTTCTTACCGCTGAACAAGGAATTGAAATGATTAAAGGTATCGCCCTGGTCGTGCCCAAAGCTGGCATTTCAACGGACGCTTTCCGCCAACATTGGCGCGAGATCCACGGTCCGCTGGCGCTGCGCATCACCACGCTGCGCCGTTACGTACAAAGCCATCGCAAGCCACTCGCGGTGCCCGGTTTTGACCATGTGCCCTATGGCGGTGTGGCCGAAATCTGGTTCGACGACCTGGCAACACTGCAGGACATGCCGAACAATCCGCAATATATCAACGGTGCCCAGGCCGACGAGCCGAACTTTATCGATACCTCCAAGCTGAAATTTTTGGCCACGCGTGAACATGTGTTCATCGACGAAATCGACATCAAAGCCGACACCGCACTGACCAAGGCCATCTTCCTGTTACGTCGCCGGCCGGACATGAGCGTGGCGCAGTTCCAGGACTACTGGATTAATGGTCACGCCCCGCAGATCCCGCGGGATGCGGGCATTGTGCGCTATGTGCAATGCCATCAACTGCCCGAAACCTATGCCGCCGGTGAGCCCGCCTATGACGGTGTGGCTGAATTGTCCTTTGCCGACGACGCGGCCTTCCTTGCCTATTGGAACAGCCCACGCATCCAGGCCATCTTCGGTGCCGATGCGCCGCGTTTTCTCGACGGTGCCAATTGCTGCGCGTTTCTCGCCGACGAGAATCGTGTGCGCTGGCCGGCTTGAAGGGGGCCAGACCATGGCTCGTGTACCCTACCTCACAGAAAAAGACCTGACCGCACAAAACCGCGATCTGCTGACGCGCAATCTCAATTTGTATCGGGCCTTGGTCAACAGCCCCGATACCGCGCGCAGCTTCATGGCGCTCGGCATGCATATTCGTTTTCACATGAAACTGGACCCGCGTTTGCGCGAGCTGGCGATACTACAGGTGGGCTATCGCATTAGAGCGCCCTACGAATACGCCCATCACATCGAACTTGGCCGCCAGTTTGGTGTGAGCGATGACGACCTGGCCGCCATAGCCAAGGAAACCCGGGGTGAAACCAGCGCCTTGCCGGCACTTGATCGGGCCGTGCTCGGCGCAGCGCGGGAACTGACTGACGGCACACAACTCAGCGACGCGACCTTTGCCGCCTTACGCGCCGGCCTCGATCATGAACAAGTGGTCGACCTCATCGTCGCCATCGGTTTTTATTGCGGCGTGGTGCGGGTACTGGGCGCGCTGCAAATCGATGTTGAGCCCGAGTCGCAGCACTATCTGAAAGAATTTCCCTTGCCCGGCCCCGCCTGAATCTGCCGGCGCGGCCGGGTTGGAACCGACCCGTAGTCTGCTGGCAGTGTGATTTTGACCGGCGCTAGGCGCGTGCCGGTCAGTTACCATGGCGTCGGATTTCCGGCCCTCAAGATTTTGAGTACTTTGACCCCCGACCACCACGCTTCCGCCCCGCCACCGCGCCGACTCTTGATTGCCACCCTGCTCGCCTCGGTCGCCTTTGGTCTGCTGGCGATGACCATATGTCTGCCCTCAATGCCATCCTGGGCGGCGCTTTTTGGCGTGGGCCAGGGCAGCGTACAGCTGACCTTTTCGGCCTTTGTTGTCGGCTTCGGCGGTGCGCAGATGTTCTACGGGCCCTTGTCCGATCGCCATGGCCGGCGCTTTTTGTTGCTGCTGGGCTTTGCTGTGGCGGCACTCGGCTCACTGGCGTGCGCGCTGGCCTCCAGCCTGCCGTTGCTGGTTGCGGCGCGCGCCTTGCAGGGTATCGGTGCGGCGGCGGGCATGGTGATCGGGCGGGCCATGGTGCAGGACTATTTCACCGGCGCCGAGCGGCCGCGCATCATGGCCTATACCGGCATGGTGCTCGGCATGTGCCCACCGATGGCGACTGTCATCGGTGGGCAGATCCACGCTTACCTCGGCTGGCGTTTCAACTTTGTGATCATGACGGTGGTCGCCTTGGTGCTGCTGATCACGACCTGGAAAGTGCTGCCGGTTGACCAGCGCAAAACCAGCCTGCATGCGCACTGGATGCTGGAAATGTGGCACGCCTACCGTGAGCTTGTGCACAAGCCGGTATTCCTCGGTTATGCCGTAATCCTGTCGATGTGCACCGGCTCGTTTTATGTGTTCCTGGCCGGCACGCCGCTGGTGCTGGCGAGCTATGGCGTCGGCCCCAAGCTGGTTGGCTGGTTCATCATGGTCGTGCCACTGTCTTACATCGTCGGCAATTTCCTCGTCAGTCGGCTGCTGCATTCCCGCACCGAGGCCGCTCTCGCCCTGGCCGGGCAGAGTGTCGCCTGCGTCGGGATAGCCGCAGCGCTGGTGCTGGCCCTGGCCGGGGTCCATTCGCCGTTTGCCCTCGCCCTGCCGCTGACCCTGCTCGGCCTGGGTCATGGCCTGCTGATGCCCTCGACCTTGAGTGGCACCATCGGTGTGATACCGGCGCTGGCCGGTGCTGCCGTGGCAGCCACCGGCCTGGCCCAACAGTCCTTTGGTGCGCTTGGTGGCTGGGCGGTTGGTCTGCTGCCCCATGATGACGCGATATTCATGTCCGTCATCATGCTGGTGTGCATGACGATTTCGCTAGGCACCCAGTTGATGGTGACGCGGTTGCGACGGCAGGCGGTTTAGCGCTGGAACGAATGTCCGAATAAATTCGGACCTACATCTCTGACCTTGAAATCACCTCCCCGTAGGTCCGAATTTATTCGGACATTCGTACATCCAAGTAACGAAAGCCCCGCCACCAGTTAAACTCGCTCGGCCCACAATTCGCCCAGCAGGAACCCACCCATGAAACACCTCGTCGTCGTGCTCACTGAACCCACCGAAGGTCGCGAAGCGGAATACAACGATTACTACGAAAAACTGCACCTCGATGAAGTGCTGGCCACCACCGACTGGCACTCGGCACAACGCTTCAAGCTCGCGGCTGAACAGGGCAAAACCTGCCCTCTGCCCTATCTCGCGATTTATGAAGTTGAAGCTGAGGACGCCAGCAGTGTGCTCACCAATCTCAATGCCAGCCGCGAGCAGCGGATCCAGAGTGAAGCCTTGAATCGCAAGACCGCCGGCGTTTGGGTATTCAGCGAGATTGGACCCAAGCACGAACGCAAATGAAGCAATCGGAAAAAACTGGCACCATGACACCGCCTTGATCGCAGTGATCGGGCAGGCCTCGGGGAGAACGCGATGCGTTTCGGATACAGCGACGAACAAGAACAATTCCGCGCCATCGTGGCGCGCTTTCTGCGTGAGCGTTCACCCACCAGCGAAGTGCGCAAACACATGGCCAGCGCTAGCGGCTTTGATCGTGCGCTTTGGCAGCAGCTCGCCAACGAACTGGGCCTGACCGGTGTACACGTGCCGGAACAGTTTGGTGGTCAGGGCTTTGGTTATAGCGAGCTCGGCATTGCCCTGGAAGAGATGGGGCAAGCGCTGTTGTGCGCCCCTTATTTTGCGTCCTGTGTACTCGCCACCGACGCTTTGTTGAGTGTCGCCGATGAGGCCAGCCAAGCAGAACTGCTGCCGTCCCTGGTCAGTGGTGAGCGACTGGCGACCCTGGCCTGGGTGGAACGGGGCGGCGCTTGGGATATCGCCGCGACCAGCCTGACCGCCACCGCCAGCGGCGCGGACTTTGTCCTCGATGGCGACAAAAAATTTGTCCTCGATGGCCATCACGCCGATCTGCTG
>JANOXY010000488.1:0-7201 GCA_031418675.1 Pseudomonadota bacterium | reverse complement strand
CTTGGCCGCCGCGTAGGGCGCGAGATGCCCCAGCGGCCGAATACCGAGGATCGAGGCGATATTGATAATGCTGGCTGGCCGACCGTCTTTCAGGCGGTGCTGAATGATGGCCTGCGCCAGCGTCCACGGACCGCGCAGATTGGTTTCATAGACATTGTCCCAATCGTCGTCCTGATAACGCTCCGGCGCTTTGACGATGGCAATGCCGGCGTTGTTGACCAGTACATCGATCGGGCCGCTCTGCTCGATGCGGTCGACGCAGGCGCGGATCGCGACACGATCGCGTACATCCAAAGCCACACACACACATTTACCACCAAAGGCGCTGATGCTGTCGGCAAGTTCGCGCAGCTTGTCCTCACTGCGCGCCGCCAGAATGACTTCCGCTCCGGCGCGCGCCAAGGTCCAGCCAAAACGTTTGCCTAAGCCCATCGACGCGCCGGTGACGAGCACGCGCTTGCCGCTCAGATCGAACAGCGCTCGGGGATCGTAGTCAGAAGTATTCATCGTGCACCTTGTTCGATGATTTCAGTCAATGAGCCCGGACTCGCGCCTACAGACCCAGCTTAGGCTTTACCCAGGCCGCCATGCGTTGGATGGCCTCGTCCGCTTCCGGCGCACGGCCGGCCATAAACTGAAACACATGCTGCATCTCAGGATAAACATCGCAGCGAATGTCGACACCGGCCGCTTTGGCCAGTTTCTCGAACCGCAAAGAATCGTCGAGCAGCGCTTCGTCACCGCCCACCTGAATATAGATCGGCGGCAGACCCTTGAGATCGGCTTTGAGCGGATTAGCCAGCGGATCAACCGGAGAAGCCTTGCCGAGGAAGGTTGCTGCCATGCTCTTGACCATGGTTTCGTTGGCCAGACAATCCTTGTCGGCGTTGGTCTTGAGCGACTCGCCCTTGATTTCCATGTCATACCAGGGGGACATGGGCATCGCGGCGACAGGTAAGGGCAGGCCCCTATCGCGGGCGGCCAGCAGCACCGTGGTCGACAGCGCGCCACCTGCCGAATCGCCCGTGGTGCAGATGTGCTGCGGTTTATAACCTTGTTTCAACAGCCAGGCGTAGGCTGTCACGGTATCTTCCACCGGCACCGGATGGGGATGTTCGGGTGCCCGACGGAAATGCACGATCAGGGCTTTACAGCCGATGGCTTTGGCGATGTGGCCAAACATTTTGCGGTGGGAATACATCGAACCCGCCACATAACCGCCGCCGTGGGTGCACAACGCGACGCGATCCTCTGCGCAGCCTTTGGGGATGGCCCACATCGCTTGTACACCACCCGCATCAACCTCCAGATAATCAACACCACCCGGATCGGTGGTCAGGTCGCCCCAGTGTTCGAACAGATCCCGTGTGCCATCGAGTCCCAGATCGGGATTTTTGGCCATCGTATCTATCCAACCGTGGTAAAGATCCTTCATCGCTTGGGCTTGTGGGCTTGCCATCGAAATACGCCTCCCCGAGCACTCTGGTGAGTGCAGATTTGATTCTCGTGTGGTTGTCGGGTGCTCACCGCCAGGCAGCGAACAACCAACGGACATTAGTGTAGTACAAGGCGCGGCGCGAACGCACAGCGCCGAGATCAGTAACTCAGCGCGCGCCGACGTTCAACGACGAGGGTTCGAAGTCACGCGCGTGCATATCCGGGATGTTGACGCGTGTCAGCATCTGCAGCGTGGTGCAGTGTTTGTTCTGAATGTCGATAACCGCCGATGAATCGAGCATCGGCACCCCACTGCCTTTGTTTTCCGGCAGATGGAAATCGGGATGTGCCAGACCCGCATACAAAAATTTCCACAACGCACCGCCGCGATCGTAGACCTTGCCGAATACCGGGAACTTAGTCTGCGCATCGACGTAAAAATAGCGCTTGGACAACGGATGGTCAGAACGTTTGGGTTTACCTTCCAACACGTGCACCTTGCGCAGCTGCCAGGTGATATTGGGGAAACAACCGGAGTTGCCACCAAAATCCACGTAGTGATGATCGAACTTGCGTGCCTTTTTATCGGAATGTGGTACCTGATCGTGGCGGTACATCGGTAGCAGGATGTAACGATCACCGCCATAGGCCCAATCCATATCCATGATCCGGCCGCTGTAACCGAGAAAGTCCTCGATCATGATGTCGCTACCGAGAAAGGAATCGGTGCGCATGGACGTTGCAATGCGTCGCACGCGACGCAACAGCGGCACGTACATCCAACCCTGCTCTTCAGCGCGGTCGTCGCTGTTGTAGAAGATCATCAATTTGGTGTTGGCGACGTCCCCGGGATCGAGGGCCGTCAGGGTCACGGCGTTGTAGACCTTGTAACCATTGTCTTTGATTTCAGGTATCGGCTCGATCACGTGGCGATACATGAAACGCATGGCTGCGGCCTCGAACTCCAATACCCGCTCAACTTTTTGACTGCGCATGTCGCGGTAATACCAGTGCATTTCCGGTATCTCGCCACCGTCACCGGCATAGGCATAGCGCATATTCCACGCCAACTTTTCGCCTGCACGCGCATCGTCTGTCGCTAACTCGCCGGGGAAAGGCCGGCCGGCAACATAGTTGAGAAGTTCGCCGGGCTCCTGGCCCAGTTGGGTTTGTCCGACGTTCTTTTCGGTCGCGGCGATGTAATTGGCATGTTGGTCAAAAGCCATCGGCTCGCCGACTGTAATCGTCACCCAGCCCTGCTTGATCAACTCGGCAAAGTCCGGATCGACATATTGCGCAAACTGCGCAAGGTTATCGCTGCCGATGACCGTTCCGACTGGCGGCGAAAGCTCGCTCGCTTGAGCCAGATCAAAGTCGAATTCACCGGCGTGAGCCCCACCTGAGAGGGCCGCAAGCGTAGCCCCGGCGCACAACAAAGATCGTATTGGATTGAGCACGTTGGTGGCTCCTGGTAATTGGCGGAAAAGCTGGACGGAAAACGAATTAAATCAAGGACGGCTGGCGCGTGGCATCACTCATCGGCAAGGGTCGGTGTCAGTCATGGCGCCCGCGCAGTTAAATTTCGAGCCCAGGGTCAAACTCGTCACCTAGGATGCGAACTATCGCCCACGACGCCATTGCGCGAATACCGCTGTCGGCGTCCTTCAGCATCGGGCCAATGATGGGCAGATACTTTCTGTCCTGGCGTTCACCAACCAGCCAAACAGCCTGCATCCGCACCGATGCGTCGGGATTGTTCAGACCCCATTCGAACATCTTACTCGGGTCGGCATCGATTGTTGCCCACGATTCCAGCAGGCGTGCCGCGACTTCCGTATCGAGCTTGCAGCAGCTCGTCACCAATTGCGAGATCTGACTGGCAATCGGGCCGGGCATGCGTCGTATGCTGGCCGCGGCGACCGATGATTCCATGCCATCGCCGTGGGCAATTGTGTCGACGATTTTCGAGATCGCGGCGTCGGTACCAAAACCGGCGTCGCTGGCATAGGCGGCAAGCTGGGCGCGCGGATTGCCCGAACCTTCCAAAGTATGCAGAGCCGCCTGGGTCTTGGCGTTGTTGACCATACCCAAGCCCACCGCCGCTGCTTCCTGGGCATCGGGGCTGCCATTTGCGGCAAGGTCCAGCAGCTTGTCCAGCGATTGTGGTCGCGCAGACGTATCCATGAGCACGTAGTAGGCATAAGCGCGGGTCATGGAATCCTGACTACCATCCTCGGCGATCGAGCGGATGCGTTTTTCCTTGTCGTTAAATGGCAAGTGCGCCAGAGCCTGCAGCGCATGCTTTTTTACCCAGCTGTCATCGGCCTTGAGCGCGGTCATCAAAAATTCAGCCATGTCTTCCCGCGGTCGGGTGGCCAGGGATTCCGACAGGAATTTGACAAACACACCTTCCGGATTGATTTGGGAAGCTCGATAAATCAGATCGATTCCAGCCGGGTGCTGGACGTTCAGCAGCATGTCGATTGCCGAGCGCATCAACGACCAGTCCGGGTGTGCAAGCGTATCGGCGAGAAACTGCAGCGCTTCTTTATCGCCGATATCAACCAGGGTCCCCGCAGCCGCGACCTGGTCGTAGATGTTTTCCGATTTACGCAGTTGGCGGGCCACCAACACGGCATCACGCACCATCCGAGAATCGGCGTGCGTTTCGCCACTGAATTGCTTCTGCGCCTGACCGGCATGCGCCGGCGTCGAGTTGGTCATCGGCGATGTGCCATCGGCAGCCACGGCAACACCGGTCGCGAACACCAGTGCCAAGCAGGCAGCATGGGGAAAACCGGGTTTTATCATCACGAAGAATCTCCTGGGATGGCGGCTACTTGATCGCGATTGTCGCTACCCGTCGACCGCACAAAGTGCTGTGCGTTCCCGCTTGAAGCCATGCGGTTCAGCCGAGTACGGTTTCAGGCAACTGCGTTTGATGGTGACAGCATCGCCTTCAAGCAGGCAGCAAGCGTGGCTGTCGATGGTAAGCGATAGTCACTGCGAATACCCGTGCCGTGCGCTCGCTTGACGATAGGGTTCCATGCAACCCGGTCAAAAAAACGGGAGGCCTGAGCCTCCCGTAGTAAGTATCGGTCTCTCCGCTACGCGGCCCTGGGAGCCGCGCACGAGGCCGTACGTGGCCGCTTAGAACTGATAGCGCAGCTCAAAGAAGACTTCGTCGTAGTTACGCACGGCACCCAGGCCTTGGCGCGCGATACCCAGGTTGGAAAACACATAAGGGTTGACCGTACCGTCCGAACCGGGACTGATGAAGGTCGTGAACGGACCCGTGTCGTGGTTGGTGTTACCGTGACCGCCCCAGATGGTGTGGAGGCCGCCCTTGATTGACCAGTGGTTATCCATCAGCCACTCGAGATTCAAACCGGCGACATGGGAGTTGCTCGCTTCTTCCCACACATAAAATCCCACCGGCTTCAGGCGGTCACGCATGTAGTTGCCGATAAAGAAGAACGTAGTGATGAAGTTGTGTTCGTCATTCAGGTAACCCGTAGTCTTGTCACCCTCGTGCTCCATGTACCAGGTGTCGAACATCTGCAATGACAGGAAAAAGGTGCGATCCTTGTTCAGCCATTTCAAGAAGGTCGGGCGGTCGATGCCGATAGACCAACGCATCACATCACTCTGATCTCGCCAGTCGACGGTACGGGTATTCATCACCAGTTCGTCGATGGTCCACGACGACTCTACGCGCCATACCGTGCCGGTGTATTGCTCGAAGTAGTCGAAGGACAAACCGAGCGTGTGGGCTTGCTGGTATTCGGCAGATGCCTGACCACCAAGTACTGGGCCGAGACCACGAACATTATTCGTGTTCTTGTTCAGCGCAGCCGCGAGGGCAGGGTCGGTCGCAGCCCACAGGGCTGAGTAGTTGCCAGTTTTAGCAGCATTACGTGCGGCGGCACGATAGGCCGGAACCGGACTCTGCATCAGCGCGCGAGCAGCCTGCTGCGGTGTTTGAGACACAATCGGCACCGCGCCGCCTAGTGCTCCGGGGTTGGTCGCGGCGCTGAACGCACCCAAACGCGCGGCGTGAACCAAGGCGCTAGGTTTGTCGCTGGCGGCCAGGCTACCGGCTCCATAGAGGCCATTGGCAACACCCTGGGCCTGGTCGCGACGTGCGAGCGTCAAATCAGCCACCGTGAGGTTGTTAGCCGAAGCCACACCGCCCGGGGTAAGCGCTGCAATCGTATGCACCGTGTGGAAACGGAACACAGGAACGTCGTTGAAACCGTACCAGTGGGACAGTGCCACGCGCCAGTCAGACAAACGGAACTCCCAACGCAGGCCAGCTTCCGTGTTGCCAATCTTGTAGCCAGGCATGTGGAAGCCATCAATACCCGCGGACGCACCGAAGCCAGAGGCCTTGCGTGGATCCTGCGGACCGAGCGCGCCGCACACGTCCGCAGCTTTCATGAAGCCCGGGTTATCGATGACGGTTTTCGCGTTTACGCAGGGTTCCGGCGAGAAGAACGTATTAAAAATCGCGAAGGTGCTGACGTCTTTGGCGAACGGGTGCGCCCAGAACTGTGACGGATTGCCGAGGCCGATGCCCTGGAAACGGTCGAAGTTCCACACCACCTGCAAGGCGTTGTCAGTCAACGGCCCAAGCGAACCAAACTTCCACTGCGCCGAAGCCATCCACTGGGGAATACGGATGTCTTCGAAGGAGTCAAAGAAGAAGTGCTGGCCGAAGTCGATCGGGTTGATCACGTCCTGCAGACGGAAAAAGTCGGTCTTGCCCCACACGATCTGTTGTTTGCCGACACGGAACCAGAAATCACCGGCCACCGCATCCGCATACAACTCACGGAAGGGATACAGACGCCCATTGGAATCTGTATTCATCATCGCGACGTCAAGATTGTCCAGGTTCAAGTCCGGGCAGTGACGGCAATCCAGGTCAAGATTGGAAGATTTCTGCACGACGAAGGGGAAACCACCGCCTTTTGCATTCACTCCACCGCCACCAAACGGCGTGGTGCCGGTGAACTTGATGCGCTGATGCGAGTTTAGTGGGCTGCGTGAGAAGTCGACTTCGAAATTCTTGGCTAACCATTCCGGGTTCTCAAAACCCATTTCGACGATCTTGCCGATGCCGCCAGTCTTGAACGAGCCAGGACCGAAAAACGCATCAAAACCGCCGAAGGCCAAGCCTTCATTCTCGTAGTTGAATTTAGAACGGTCGGCGTTCGAGGGGCCAGTCGTGCCGTCGCCAATGCGATTGTTGGTGATGTCGCCCATGTCCTGAGCGATGTCGTATTCCGGGCGCACCACGGTGACGAAGCTCAACTTGTCGAAAACGCCGACGTTTTCGTAGTTGAGCCCCGCTTCGATCTGCAGGCGCTGGATCCATTGCCCAAGGTAGGGGTCGCCCGAACCCACGCGGGCACGCACGATGCTGGTTAGAGATCCTTCAACTTCCAACTCCCCGCCTGCGGCCTCGAAAGTCACCACAGCATTCGCTTGCGAAGCGCTCAGCGCCAGCACTGCCGCCAAGGCTGTTCGAAACATGCCTTTCGGTTGCTTCATGGATTTATCTCCCATGTCTTAACCCCTTAAAACTAAGCCGGAGCCCCATTTCTGGGGCCCACGACCATTCGCGTATCCCGCTGGATATCGCCTGTGCTCCGGATTCGAGCATCTTCGGTTGCCGCTGAGGGCGGAGTCCCCCCAGGGCCTCCTCGCGTGAGCGGCGTACCTCGATGACCATGCCCGCGCTGCCGAGAGCGTCATTTCT
>JANOXY010000487.1:0-2341 GCA_031418675.1 Pseudomonadota bacterium | reverse complement strand
AGCTGCTGCCGGCGGGTGTTTGATTCATCTGGGTCCGAATTGCCGTAGGGAAAAAATCACTGGCGGCAGCATGCTGCCAGGCGCGGGCAGTATAGGGCGCGACCTCCCGGCGCTTCATGCCGAGATCGGGTGGGCGCTGCCGTGATGCGCCGCGTGTTTGCAATCGAAGGCGCGCGAATTCTGCATTATGTCGTGGCGTGCTTATAATCCGCCCTCGGCACGCCCGGCGTGCCGTCATCAGGATTTACATACGACGATGCGCGCTGCCACGGCGGCACGCGCCGGGGAGCGTTAATACCCATGGCCTTGCAGGAAATCGATCTCGCCGGCGCACAAAAAGTGGCTGTGGGGGTGAAGCGCCCCGAGGATGTGGTGGTGGCGCGCGATGGCACGGTGTGGCTCGCGGATCAGTCCAGTGCCTGTGCGCGTTTGAATGCCGACGGCAGCATCACGCGGGTCGGGCGCACGGGCGGTGCACCGAACGGCATCAACATGGACCGTCAGGGCCGCATCCTGATCGCCAACTTTGGCGGACCGGAAGATGGGCACGGACCCTTGCAGCGTCTCGATCCACGCACCGGTGAGGTCGAATTGCTGGTCGGTGCGCTCAACGGTCGCAGCCTGTTTGGCAGCAATTATCCGCTGGTTGATAGCCAGGACCGTATCTGGTGCAGTCACTCCACCTGGGGTTCGATGGACGCCGCCTGGGACGGGCAGCACGACGGCCTGGTGTTTCGCCTTGATCCCGACGGCAGCGTGACTGTGGTCGCCGAAGGCATCAAGTTTGCCAACGGCATGGCCTTTGATGCCGGTGAAAAACATCTCTACGTCTGCCAGACCACCAGCTGCGATATCGTGCGCTATGCAATCCGAGCCGATGGCAGCCTGGGTCCGGCCGAGATCTATGGGCCGACGCTCGGCCTCACCCATAAACAAGTGCAGGCGCAACGTCCCATCACCCCGGCGCTGCGTAACCAGCTCGGTGCGACCGACGGCTGCGGTTTTGATCAGGACGGCAATCTGTGGGTGACCCTGGTGCTGGCCAACAAGGTGGTCGCCATCACGCCTGGCGGCGCGGTGGTGACGATGTTGTCAGATCCCGCGGGTCAGATCATGCACAGCCCGACCAATGTCAGTTGGGGTGGGCGAGATATGCGCGATTTATATATCGGTAGTGTGACCCGTGATTACGTGGTCAAGGTCCGCAGTCCCGTGCCGGGCCTGCCACTCGTACATCAACGCTGAGGAGGCCCCATGGCTGGCCAGGAATTTACTGCCGAAGACGATCGTTTCCATTTTGCCGTGATGGGCGACGACTGGTGGGCGACCGAGACCTGTTGGTTCTCCTTCCATCATCCGGAACGCAAGCTCGGCGGTTGGTTTTATTCGATGTTCCGCCCCAACATCGGTACCGTCGCCGGTGGCGCCTGGGTCTGGGACGACTCGGCCCATCTGCCCTGGGAGGTGTTGTACTCAACCAATCTCACGGCCCAGCAGCTGCCACGCGATCAGGATCTCGACGACTGCAAGCTGCCCAACGGGGTGTCGATCAAAATGCTGGAACCGTGTAAGCGGTACGCCCTTGGTTATGACGATGCCGATCGTTTTAAAGCCGATCTTGTTTTCGAGGGTGTCATGCCACCCGAGCCCTTGACGGCCGTCAGTTCGACCTTTGGCAGCGCCCATCACTTCGATCAATTTGGTCACGTGACCGGCCACATCATCCTGCATGGCGAACGCATTGCCATCGACTGCATCGGCATGCGCGATCGCACCTGGGGCCGCCGGCCTGAGGATCGTCCGCGCCAGGCGGCCTATGTGACCGGTGCGACCACAGGCGGTGATGGTTTTCTGGCCGTCACCAATACCAAACCCGACGGTGACCTGATCGCCTATGGTTTCCTGCGCCGCGACGGCAAAACCGTCAGTCTTGCCGGTGGTGAGCGGGTGGTGGAACGCGATAGCGACGAAGGCTGGATCACAAGCATCACCATCACCGCACACGATGCACAAGGCCGCAAGCTGCGTGCAGTGGGTGAACCACAGAGCCGCATTATTCTCAACCGCCATACCTTCATCGACCACAATACCCTGCTGCGTTGGGATATCGACGGCGACGTGGGTTATGGCGAAGACCAGGACATGTGGCCGGTGCACCGTTGGGCGCGTTTGAAGCGTCAGCGCGCGCTGAAGTGATCGCTTTCCCGTCAAGTCATCAGATGGAATGGTAGGGATGGATTACCAGGCACTGCTCTCGCCCGAACGCAGCGCGGATCTGAGTGCGCGTGGCCTATGGTTGAATCGTCTATTCAGTGATGCCCTGGACGAAGCTGCCGCGCGT
>JANOXY010000486.1:0-2449 GCA_031418675.1 Pseudomonadota bacterium | reverse complement strand
CTGTGCGGCAAAGGGATCAGCAAATATTAGCGGCGAGTCATAGCGCAAATGACAGGCGCGGATGGCGGCTGTAGCCTCGGCGGTGCGACTATGATTGAGGTCAAGCATGGGGCGGGTATTCTAGCCACAAACGCCGGTGCCCACGGCTGCCGCTCACCCGTTCCAGCGAGCCCCGCCAGCCGCTGCTCGAATTCAATCGCAAGACCCGGAGTGCGCGCCGCGGCCAGCTGCGGGACCATGGCCCTACCGCAGCCAAGGGCTGTGTTACTGGAGATCGAGACCATGCATGCACATAACACCGATGGCGAGCGCGCTAACGCACACTTCAATGATGATGAATCCCGTTGGGCGGCCGTGGTCGCGCGGGATGCGCGCGCCGATGAACAATTCTTTTATTCGGTGCGCACCACCGGCGTGTACTGCCGGCCATCGTGTGCAGCGCGGCTGGCGCGCCGTGAAAACGTTGCTTTCCATGCCAGCACCAGCGCAGCGGCGGCGGCTGGTTTTCGCCCCTGCAAGCGTTGTCAGCCCGATCAAGCACCGCGCGCGGTGCGCCATGCAACGCTGGTCGCCGACGCCTGTCGTCTGATTGAAAACGCTGAGCAGCCACCGGATCTCGCGGCGCTGGCCGCCGGCGCCGGGCTCAGCCCCTTTCATTTTCATCGGGTCTTTAAAAGCATCGCCGGTGTCACGCCCAAGGCCTATGCCGACGCGCGACGCGCCGTGCGTGTGCGCTGTGGACTTGAAGCGGGCGAGCGCGTGACCGAGGTGGTGTACGCATCGGGCTTCAATTCCAATGGCCGCTTCTACGATGCCGTGCCGCGCACCCTGGGCATGCAACCAGCGCGCTTTCGGGCCGGCGGCCAGGGCGAAACCATCCGTTTTGCCATTGGCCAATGCACGCTGGGCGCGATCCTGGTGGCGGCCACGGCACTCGGCATCTGCACCATTGAACTGGGCGATGATCCAGCCCAGCTGCTGCGCGACTTCGAAACACGCTTCAGTGCCGCCACCCTGAAAGGTGGCGACGACGAATTCGAACAATGGGTGGCCCAGGTTGTGGGCTTTGTCGAACGGCCGGCGCTGGGCCTCAATCTGCCGCTCGACCTGCGCGGCACCGCCTTCCAGGCGCGTGTGTGGCAGGCCTTGTCTGCCATCCCCGCGGGCCGCACCGCCAGTTATGCCGACATCGCCGTGCAAATCGGCGCGCCGCGCGCGATGCGGGCCGTGGCCCAGGCCTGCGCCGCCAACCCCGTGGCGGTCGCCATCCCCTGCCATCGAGTGGTGCGACACGACGGCGCATTGTCCGGTTATCGCTGGGGTGTGGAGCGTAAGCGTGCGCTGCTGGAACGCGAGCGCCGGCATGAGGCCTGACCTGCAGCTTATCGACTGGCGGGCGGTCAGCACTGAACTCGATGCCTGCGGCGCCTGTGTCCTGCCCGGCTTGCTCGATACACAAAGCTGCGCGGCGGTTGCCGCTTTGTACCCACAGCAAGCGGCATTCCGCAGCCGCATCGTGATGGCGCGCCACGGTTACGGCCGTGGTGAATACCAGTATTTTTCTTATCCCTTGCCACCCACCATCGCGAGCCTGCGCACACAGCTCTACACGCCGCTCGTGCCACTTGCGAACGCCTGGTATGAACGCATGGGGCTGGCGCCGCGCTTTCCGGCCCGGCATGACGAATTTCTCGCGCGCTGCCACGCCGCCGGTCAACAGCGGCCGACACCTTTGTTACTGCGCTACGGTGCGGGTGACTACAACCATCTGCACCAGGATCTCTACGGCGAACACTGCTTCCCGCTACAGGTGGCGGTGCTGCTCTCGGCGCCCGGTGAGGATTTCAGCGGTGGCGAATTTGTATTGACCGAACAACGTCCGCGTCAGCAGTCGCGGGTGGAGGTCATGCCCTTGGGCCGCGGAGACGCGGTGATCTTCGCCGTCAATCAGCGCCCGCAGTGTGGTACTCGCGGCGACTACCGCGTGACCATGCGTCATGGTGTCAGTCGTCTGCGCGGTGGCGAGCGCTTGACCTTGGGCCTTATCTTTCACGACGCCACCTGACAGGGTGTCCCGCGATGAAATCGATAAGCCTCGTCACCATCTGTAGGTGCGAATTTATTTGCACATTCGGCGCCCGCGTTTCGTGTTGGCATGCGTTATTCAATGTGCGAATAAATTCGCACCTACAGGGGGGTGTCAGGAGCCAGTCCTCGACCGGGGGCCTCCATTTTCGTGACGCCACCCGACGCGGCGTTCCGCGAAGTTCTCGATCCGCCTCGACACATCCTGTAGGTGCGAATTTTTTCGCACATTCGGAGCCCGCGTTTCGTGATGGCATGCGTTATTCAATGTGCGAATGAATTCGCACCTACAGGGGGGTGTCACTGATCCAGCGTTCTTCAAAGACAAACCGGATTCAGCACAGCGCCCGGTCGAACAAGTCAG
>JANOXY010000485.1:0-5738 GCA_031418675.1 Pseudomonadota bacterium | reverse complement strand
CGCCGAAGTGATTCTGCAGCACCTCGACCCAGCCCGCATCGAAGCGCCCCGGCGCGCCATCACCGCGGGCGTTGTCGACCACCATCTTGATGGTGTTTTCGATATGACTCTGGCGCTGGTAGTGGGTGCGCGACCATTCCTGATCGGGCGCACGGAACGTATGCCAGTCGGAACACCGGATCTGCGTCGCCTTATCGCTGTAGCTGGGCGTGCCGTCGGCAAAGGACATGATCCAACCCTGCAGCAGGTGACGGGTGGGATCGGGCTGAACATCGACGGTCACGTCCTCGTAGAGCGACGCGCGTTTACCTTCAGGCTCGTAATAGTTATAGCGACGGCTGTCGGAACCGGCGAAGGTCGCGCTGCCGGCCGCTCCGGATTGCTCGTTGTTTTGAGTCATGTTCCCCTCACTGCTCCGATCGCCCAAAAAAGCCCGGCAGGTTCTATTTTTTTGCCGGCGTAAATTTATCTAGATGAATGTTGTCCGCCTCGACACCGATTTTCTGCAAGACCGGCAGCACCGCATCGACCATGGGCGGTGGGCCGCAGACATAGGCCTGCAGGCTGCGATCACGGGGTGAATCAGCGTAGTCGCGCGCCAATACGTCGTGAATCAAGCCGCTCGCCCCCTGCCATTGACCATTTTCGGGTTCGGCAGACAGGGCCGGCACAAATGCAAAATCTTTGAGCTTGGCGCCGAGTGCCGCCACCTCGTCCAGGTAGAACAAATCCTGCTGCGTACGCGCGCCGTAATACATACGCACGGGCGCGTCGCTACCGCTCTCCACCAGGTCGTTCAGAATCGACCACAGCGGCGCCATGCCCGAACCACCACCGATCAGGAGTGTTGGTCCGTGATGGTTCTTGTTGCGAAAGCTGGTGCCGAACGGGCCTTCGATCTCAATCGAGTCACCCAGTTTCAGGTGATGAGCGAGTTGTTCGGAAAACGCGCCATCCGGGTAGATTTTGATAATGAACGACAGCGTGTCTGTGACACTTGGCGGGTTAGCCATGGAATAAGAACGTTTGACGCCGCTGCCTGCGAGCGCGATTTCGGCAAACTGCCCGGCGTGAAACGCCATCGGCTCGTCGAGTGCGACGTCAAATCGACGGATATCGTGGGTGAGTGCTTCGATAGCACTAATGTGACCGCTGAGCTGTTTGGCCGGGATCCAGTTCGCCAACAGTTCTTCATCGTAATTGAGCAGCTCGATTTCCAGGTCGCTGCTGGCAAACAGTCGACACAGCAGCACTTTGCCTTCACTTTGTTCCGACTCGGAGAGCGCGAAGGTCGAAAAATCACCGTGCTCGGCGTCGCCATCCAGCAGAATGGATTTGCACGATGAGCACTGCCCTTCCTTGCAACCGTGCATGAGCGTAATGCCCTGACGAAACGCGGCTTGCAGTACGGTCTCGTCCTCGTTGACCACCATGTCAACGCCAATCGGTTCCAGTCGCACGGAGTAGCTCATAGGATCGCGTAATACTTCTGCCGGCCAAGTGCCCGGCGTGTTCGGAACATTGGTTGCGGGTGACTGGCGGTGTTGCACCGCCAGTCCCACTCAAACGCTCGTCAGAGAGGCTTGATGGTGAAGCCCGCGCGGTAGTCCGCAATGTGCTTCTCACGATCAGCGGGCGACATCGCGCGCAGATCAAGCAGCGGACTGCGCACCGGGAGTCCGCGGAAATGATCGAGCGTCCACATCTTGCTGTCGTCAAAATGCAGATGCGGCTGCTGGATCACCGTGCGACCGTCGGGCCGCACAAAGCCAAGATCCTTGACCACATCGGCGAGATCCCAACCGTGGTAACACTCTTCCCATTGGCGACGACCGCTGAAGCGACCCATCGCCGGTGTCGCACGGCCGTTGTATTCGCCAGCGAACGCAACTTTGTGCGTCCAACGGCAGACTTCCGAGCAATAGGTGTAGAGCTCGCCGTCGACCTCATCAACACAGAACTCCTCGCGGATCAGCGCGGGAACGTTGCAGCTCCAGCAGCGATGGGGGTAGACGTAACCCGAATCGAGGTACATGAGCGGCGGCTGGTTGGGCAGACTGGCCTTGCGGTAGTTCTCCCAGTAGGCACCGAACTCGTTGTACCAGCCCGGGTATTTGGCCTCAAACCAGTCAAAGTCCTTTTCGACCATGCCATCGATACGCCAGAAAGCCACTGGCCAACCGAAGGAAAAGAACTGCGCAACCTTGTGTACGTAGTTACCCTTGACGATACGGTTCCAGGCTGCTTCGACGTCGTCGTGATGGATCTTCACGCCGTACTTTTCGAGCGGCAGCATGTAGGTGCGGTAGTAGTCGTCAAAGATCCAGCGGTGCCATAACTCGGCATAGGATTCTTTGTTCTTGTCGCGATCCTGGGTGCCGTATTCGATGATGGTGCCGATAGCGGCGTCAACGATGGCATGGTTCTGCCAGAAGGCGTAACGCAGATCCCGTTCCAGCAAATCCAGGTTCTCGGGTTCCTTGACGATGGACATCAGGAAGGAATGGCCGTTGCCGATGTGACGTGATTCGTCCGACTGCACCGACAGGAAGATGGTCGGCAGGGCGTAGTCGCCGTTGCGCGCCGCTTCCGATGGCATCGCTACGAACAGCGTATTGGTGAATGCGGTTTCTGCTACAACTTGCAGATAGACGTTGGTCGAGGTCACCGCATCGCCAGTGATGAAACCCTCACCAAACTGGCGACCGATGGTGGTCGCATAACATTTGCCGAAAGCCGATTCCGTAATGTCGAAGCCTGCCGGGTCGACATAGTTCTCCATGTACCACTTCTTCAGATTCATCTGGATCGTGGAGTGGCGGAACTCATCGATCATCTGCATGGTGTAGCCGGTGCGCAGATCTTCGCCGGGTGCGATCTGGGCCTGGATCGCCATCGAACGGGCAGCTGAGATTTCAGGGAAAGGAATGATCGCGAGAAAGAGCTTCTGCCATTCGATCCAGCGCGGTTCGACATTGCGGAACATATTGCCCCGTAACGCAGCGTCCAGTGCGCCGTAAACCCGATTGTCCTTTTCTTCCTGCATGGGAAAGTAGGAACGCAGCACCTGCTTCATGGGATCCTTGGGTGCTTTGTCGACCTTGTAGTCCGTCGGGTACTTCAGTACCTCTTCGAAATACGAAGGCGCCCAGCCCAGATCAGCGATGCGCTTGGTCGCCTCGGTGATGCTGATACTCTTCTGTTTAACGATCTTGGACAGAGAAATATTGGCCGCCATGGACTTGCTCTCCGTAAAGTTGTGCGTGCGACGGGAAACAAACTTGAGAAGTGTCTTCGGCAAAGGCTCGGCCCGCGCCGAAATTGCCCTGCTGCAATGCGTTTGCAACCACGCATCGATAGTGGGCCGTACCATATACTTTTGAGACTGACACACGCAAGGTGGGATTTGGCCATGGCCGAAAAGGTGGAGAAGACTTCATCGGACGATGTTGCATCGCAATTTCAGGCGCCCGCTGCAGGTGTCGGTGAGACGGCGTCCGGGGCGCCACCGCCGGGTGACAAAAGCCTTGCGGAAAAGCAGGCCATGGTCGAAAAGCTGTTTCGCCATACCAATGTTTTTCTGGCCGAAAACCGCGACGACCCCTTGCTGGTGGTGGAATCACTGGCAGCTATCGTGGTGCGCTACGCCGCTTTGCTTGGGCCCGTCGAACAAATGCCAGCGCGCCTGGCCGTGCTCCAGGCCTTGATTGGACAGGAATGCCAGCAGGTCGAAGCACTGGCCAAGGCCGCCGAGTGGGAGAAAAAAGGTGGCGCGGCTTAGCGCTATGCGCTTGCTGGTCGTAATACCAGCCCGGCAAATTCGGCGGGTAAGCGGGTTGCTGGATTGCCAAACGCCAGCGCGAGTTGCGCAGCACTCAGGCCCAGTACGGCGCTGAGATCGGCGTCGCTGAAATCAGTGCCATCCAGGGTGGCGCCGAACATGACCGCCCGCGACAGATTCGCACCTTTTAGATTCGAACCAGAAAGATCGACCATCATCAGCTTGGCGTCGCTCAAATCAGCCCCCTCCAGTACGCTGTCCCTGATAACCGCTCCGGCCAGATTGGCGTCGCTCAGGTCAGCCAGGCGCAGTTCGCTGCGCACAAATACCGCACTCAGGAGATTGGCCGTACGCAAGCGCACCTCGTTCAAACAAGCGTCGGTAAAGTTGCCGCCCGGGCTCACGACCCGGTACAGATTGGCCTTTATCAGCCGTGCATCCGCCAGATCGATATTGACCATACTCGCGCCTTCGAGGTTGGCGTCGCAGAGGTCGGCCGCTGCAAAATTGCTTTCGCGCATATTGGCGTTTTTCAGACAGGCCCCGCTCACGCAGGCGTGACGCAGGTCGGCTTGGAGAAATCCGCCGTAAATCAAATTCGCGCCGGGCATGTCAAATCGTCTGCCGTCCTGCCTCTCACTCGCCAGCCACAGCCCATGGGCGGCGATGCGGGCCAATAATTCGGGTTCACTGACCTTGTCCCGGTCGGTGTCGGGATCTCCCTTGAGAGATAGCGTGTCCATGGTGCTTTCCTCGCTGCGCCGTGTGGTGGGGACGTCCTCGCTGCGGCATCCTCACACGTCGCCCGAATCTTGCAAAGCATCGCGAACCCGCCAGGTTCGATACCTGGAGTTCACAACACCAATCGCATACATTGCGTTCAGCCCTGCGGGCACATTCCAATAATGCTTTGACGATGGGGGAGATCTAAAAGCATGCACAAACCTACTGCCGATCACAGCGACGGCGCGAACCTTTCGCGGCGCAGTTTTTTGACGACCTCGAGTGTACTTGCCGGCAGCCTGTGGGCTTCTTCAAGTGCACTGCTCGCGTTGGCACCCAGCCCCGTCTGGGCCCTGGAATTGAAGACCCTGGACGAACGCTCAGCGCGGGTCATCTCGGCGGTGACACGCCACATATTCCCCCATCCCAAGCTCGACGATGCGGTGTATGCCTTCGTGGTTCGCGATCTTGATGGCGCTGCCGCTGACGCCGCCATCAAGACAGTGCTGCTCGATGGCATCAAACAACTCGACAACGCGGCCCAGGGCGATTGGCTGAAACTTGCCGATGCGGCGCGGCTTGCCGAGGTCACTAAACTCGCGGGCAAGCCGTTCTTCGAAAAAATCCGCAGCACCGCGGTGGTCTCGCTCTATAACAATGAACTCGCTTTTGCACACTTCGGTTACCAGGGTGAGTCCTTTGGCAAGGGCGGTTACCTGGAACGCGGGTTCAATGATTTAACCTGGTTGCCGGCACCACCTGCCGATGCCAGCCCGGCAGCGCAGTGAGGGGGCGGAAATGACAACATTCGAACACCAGGACGACGGCGTTACGGTCATCATCGGCTCCGGCGCAGGCGGTGGCACCCTGGCCAACGAGCTGTGTCAGAAAGGCATCAAGGTCGTGCTGCTGGAGGCCGGTGCTGAGCAGTCAGCGGCCAAGTTTGTAAACGATGAATGGGCATCGTTTCAGCAACTGGCCTGGACCGACATGCGCACCACCTCAGGCAATTTCCGCCTGGCCAAGGATTTCCCTAATCTGCCGACCTGGATCTGCAAGACGGTCGGCGGTACCACCACCCATTGGGCCGGTGCGTCGCTGCGCTTTCATGAACACGATTTTCACGCGCGCACCACCTATGGCGCGATCGACGGCGCCAACCTGCTCGATTGGCCGATCTCCTTGGCTGATCTGGAGCCCTACTACGCACGCGCCGAAGACAAAATGGGCGTGA
>JANOXY010000484.1:0-5158 GCA_031418675.1 Pseudomonadota bacterium | reverse complement strand
CCAGCTTGCCGGCAGCATCGCCCAGCGCGGCGGCGAGGCCACCGAAGATGCGCGCTGGGGTGGTGAGGGCTTTGCCGATGGTGAAACGCCCACTGGCATCGGCGACCACCACATCGGTAAAGGTGCCACCGGTATCAACACTGATGCGCCAGCCCTGTGCCCCACCCTGCCGTGCCATGCGCTTGCCCCGTGATCCTGGATGTGAGCCCGACTGTAGGGACCCGGGATCACTTATGTCAATCTAATCGGGCCAGCAGGAATTCCGCCGACTATCCACCGGCATTGCGTGCGTCGATAGGCACGACCAGGGGGCAAACACCATGAACATCGAAAGCAGCCGCCCATGGCAAACCTATGTGGCCCAGAATCCGCGCTCGCGCGCCCATGCGCAACGCGCCAGTGATTACGTGCCGAGTGGCACCTCGCGCTCGCTGCTGCGCCATCCGCCGTTTCCTTTTTATGTCGAACGGGCACAGGGTGTGACCGGCATCGATCTCGACGGCAACGCGCGCATCGACTTCCATAACAACTACACCACCCTGGTGCACGGTCATGGCCATGCCCAGGTGATGGAGGCAGTGCAGCGTCAGCTCGCGAACGGCACCACCTACTCCGCGCCCGGCGCCCAGGAATTCGCCCTGGCCGAACATCTGTGCGGCCGGGTCAGCAGTCTCGAGCAGGTGGTATTCAACAACTCCGGCACCGAAGCAGTGATGGTCGCCCTGCGCATCGCGCGCGCGGTGACGGGGCGTAACCGCATCGGCAAGTTCGAGGGTGGTTATCACGGCTCGTCAGACTTTGTCATGGTCGGTGGACACGGCCTGCCCGCGCCCGACGATCCCGTACGGGTCACAACACCCCATGCCGACGTCGGTGGCCTGCCGTCTGCCGCCTGCGCCGATGTTGTGCTCATGCGCTACAACGACGTCGAAGCGGTGCGCGAAGCCATTGCCTGCCATGGGTCCGAGCTCGCGGCGATCATTGTCGAGCCTATCCAGGGTGCGGGCGGCGTGATTGCTGCGCAGCCGGCGTTTCTACGGGTGCTGCGCGAAGAAACACGGCGCGCCGGCATCGTGCTGATCTGCGACGAGGTCATTACGCTGCGCCACGCAGTGGGCGGCGCCCAGGGTTATTACGGCCTCGATCCCGATCTGACGACCATGGCAAAAATCATCGGCGGCGGTTTCCCGGTCGGCGCGGTCGGGGGACGCCGGGAATTCATGCGTTGCCTTGACGCCGACGGTGCGGTGGCGAATCTCGGCACCTTCAGCGCCAATCCCATGACCATGGCGGCCGGACTCGCGGCCATGGAGCTGCTCGATGAAGCAGCGATTGCCCACATCAATGGGCTGGGCGATCTCACCCGTGAGCGGCTGGCCGCGACCATCAGCAAACACCAGCTCCCTGCCCAAGTCTGCGGCGCCGGTTCTTTATTCCAGGTGCACTGGACACAGTTGCCACTGCGCGATGCGCGTGCGGTTGAAACCGCCGATCAAACGCTCAACCTGCTGAGTTTTCTGGGTCTGCTCAATCGTGGTGTGCAATTGTCCATGCGCGGTATCGGCGCGATATCAACACCCATGACCGTTGCGCATATCGATACGTTGGTGAACGCTTTCGACGATACGGTGCTCGAGTTACGCAGTGAAGGGTATTGTTGAGCGGCGTGGGACATTTTTTTCATACGTCGCGCGCTACACGAAACGCACTATCCCCCCTGAGTCTCAGGTTTTCCTGGCGACAATGACCTGTGTTTGTGGCCGTCCGTGCTTGAGCGCCACATAGCCCACCTTGTAGCGCAGAAAATAGCCGAGGCAGGCGTAAATATTCTTTGCCAGGCGCACGCTCGCGCGTTCGTTTTTTTCGTGCTTGGTCTCCCGCACCGTGGCGGGCGCAGCACGAGGCTGATCTGACTCTTTGCGGCTAACCCGCGCCAGCAGGTTGATCAACGATAGCTGCGGCACCAGCGAATATTTGAATGTCGCCAATAGTTCGAACCCGGTGTTCTCCAGCAGGTTTTTGATGTTCTTGTCGCTGAAAAAAAACAAATGATCCGGGTATTGAAACGTCTTGATCTGCTCTAAATACCGCTCGTCGATGTCACCACCATTGCCCGTTTCGAATATCACAAAACCACCATCGTGCAGCTTCTGATGGATTGTCTGGAACTCCGCCACGGGATCGAAAAAATGACTGATGACATCACAATGGTAGATCACATCAAATTTGTCGGAACCGAAGGACTGCCCGTTCAGCGGTTTGTCTTCACAGCGCAAGTGCATTGTGTTGCGCATGAAGTCGACCTGGGCACCGTTGAGCTCAATACCCGCTACATCAAATCCAGCGCGCCGTGCTTCGTCCAGGAAGTAGCCTGCGCCGGCACCTATCTCAAGCAGTGATCCGTGGCGGATGAATTTCCTGATGATGTGAAGATTCTTTTTTGCGTAGAGCCGTTTGGCAAATTCATCGCGGATGTGGGACGCCGCGCTGATATTGGCCTGATCATGGCCGTACAGATCTTTAATCTCGTTGATGGACGGCCGCGGCGATATATAGATGAGTCCGCAGCCCGGGCACTTGCGCCCGTTGTAGCCGTTTTCCTGGATGAGGATGTGGTCGCTGTCCGTGTCGCAGAATATGCATTTAATGGCTTGCATTGTGTGCCTCAGTTGGTGGCGACTCCATGACGGACTTGATGGCCTAAGCTTGACGAGAGCATTGCGTCTGGGTGGTCAGCGCAGGGCGTTTTTTGCCGCCGTCCGCATTGGGCGTCATTATAGGGACCGCGGCTCGCGCGCCGGGTCGATGAACGCCCAACGAAGCAATTCGAGGGCCGGACCCATTGCTGGATTGAGCGGTGCCCAAAGCACTCGGCTTCGGCGCGATTGCGTAACACCGCCCGGCAGCGCGTTTCTGCGCTGCACCATCGCACGGGATGGCAGCGACCCGGATCCGGGGTAAGTTAAGCTGCGTAAAAGCGCCGTGCCCGAAAGTTTGAATCACGGCCTTGGCATGGCCGGCCGAGACAGGAGAAAAAAGAGATGTCCAGCACCGCAGCAGCACACACGACCACCGCCCGGAATTCAAGCAACGAGCTCGACGTCATCGTCATCGGCGCGGGTTTCAGCGGCATGCACGCCCTGTACACGCTAAGGGAGCAAGGACTGAAGGTCCGCGTCTACGACGAAGGCCACAATGTCGGTGGTACCTGGAACTGGAACCGTTATCCCGGCGCACGCGTTGATTTCCCGGTCGCGCCGTATTACTGCTACACCTTCAGCGACGAACTCATGCAGGAATTCGACTGGCCCGAACGCCAGCCGGATCAGGCCACGGTACTGAAGTACTTGAACTTCGTGGCCGATCGCATGGACCTGCGACGCGACATCGAACTCGGCACGCGCATCACCGGCGCAAACTACGACGAGCCCAGTCAGCGCTGGCGGCTGACGACCAGTCACGGCACACAGGTGAGCGCACAGTTCCTGATCTGCGCCAGTGGTGCCTTGTCGGCGGCGAACTCACCGGATATTCCCGGCATCAAGAGTTTTGCCGGCGAGTGTTACCACACCGGGCGCTGGCCACAGGATCAGGACGTCGACTTTACCGGCAAGCGTGTTGCGGTGCTGGGTACCGGCTCGTCGGGCGTGCAGTCCATTCCCCTCATTGCGCGCCAATGCCAACACCTGACGGTGCTGCAAAGAACACCGCAATACACCGTACCCGCCGGCAATCGACCCGTTGATCCCGCTTTCATCGCCAATGCGCGCAAGACCTGGCCCGAGATCAAGCGACGCATGCGTATCACACCCTTTGGCTCGCCCTTTATCGCCTCCACCGTGCGGGCCATGGAGCACACACCGGAGCAACGCCGCGAGGTCTACGAGCGTTTCTGGGCCGAGGGCGGTTTTAATATTGTGATCGACACCTACTGCGATCTGTTCACCGACAAAGCGTCCAACGATACCCTGGCGGAATTCGTGCGCGACAAGATCCGCGGCATCGTCAACAACCCCGATACTGCACGCAAACTGTTGCCTAACTACCTGGTGGGGACCAAGCGCCAGATCCTGGACGACGGTTATTACGCAACGTTCAATCGCGACAACGTCACCTTGGTGGACCTGCGTGAAGATCCGATCGTTGAGTTCTACCCCGGCGGCGTGCGCACCAAGTCCGGAGATCACCCGCTGGACATGCTGGTACTGGCGACTGGCTTCGATGCCATCACGGGCACCCTGCAGCGACTCAACCCGCGTGGTCGCGGTGGTGTGAGCTTGAACGAGTGCTGGAAGGCGCGCTTCAATTCTTACCTGGGTGTCACGATCCCGGGCTTCCCCAATTTGTTCATGGTCCATGGGCCCGAATCACCAGGCGTGCTGTTCAACATGCCGCTGGGTGCGGAGATGGAAAACGACTGGATTCGCGACTGCATCCTGCATCTGCGCGCCCAGGGTCAGGGCGCAGTAGAGCCGGCGCCCGGCGTAGACGTGGCCTGGGGTGAAGAAGTGGCGGCCCATGCGCACCAGACTCTGTTTGAGCAGACCGAGTCGTGGTACACCGGCGCGAACATCGCTGGCAAACACCGGCAGTTCGCCGTGCACGTGGCCGGACCGCAGTATTTCGCCAAGCTCGGAGAGATTGCTGCCCAGGGTTATCCCGGCTTTGTATTCGAACCCGCCCAAGGGGCGAGGCGTGCCGGCGGGTGAGGGTTGCAGATGGGCTGGCGGATAAGCACGGCAAACCGCAATCGCAACGTGAATAACTTCTCAAGGTGAAAGGGCGATGACGATGATGCAACAGACCACCGGCGCTATCCCCGCCGCCATCCTGCGCCAGGAGCAGGATCTGCCCATGGTGCCCTTTGCACCGGGCGTTTTGATTGCGCTGCTGCAGGTGGACTTCGCGCACAACATCCGCATCACCCGTGCGCGACTCGATCCGGGGGTCAGGTTTCGTACCCACCTCCACACCGGCCACGTGTTTGCATGGACGGTATCGGGCACCTGGAAGTATCTCGAATATGAGCGCAGCAGCACGGCCAATTCTTACCTGTATGAACCTGCCGGTTCGTGCCACACCCTGGTCGTGCCCGAAGACAGCAAGGAAGTGGCGGACGTCATCTTCATCGTGCACGGATCCAACGTCGAGCTCGGAC
>JANOXY010000483.1:0-5200 GCA_031418675.1 Pseudomonadota bacterium | reverse complement strand
GGTGACTGAGGCTGTTCGCCGACATCGACATACAGCAGCGCCAGCCAGTTGATCGCGACCATTGCGAGGTAGCTCGCAACGACGATCAGGAACACGACATCCAGAAGCCTAATTGCAATCACGAACAGCGCGATCGTGAAGGCGATTTTGAGCAGTTCCCCCGTATAAATCCCGCGCAACGACTCGCTCGGCGTTGTGCCAGGTTTACGTCGCATCAAGCGTGCGGCCAAGTAGTAATTTGGCGCTATCGCGATCAACGCGCCGACCATGGCTGAATAAGCGGAGGTCGTGCCCGAGAATGCTGCAAGTACAAGCCCCAAAGCCAGCGCAGCTAGTACTTGCCCGATGAGCAGACGGTGCATGGCATGCCGCGCGCGCTCGCGCAGCGAGCCACCAGTTTGCTCTCGAGGACGCACCGTGGTGAGCACGCTATCTTCTGCCGACGTAAACCACGCGAGTTTAGCCGCTCATGACGCAGCGCGGCAAGTCTAAGTTGCGAAAAGTTTTCTACTTGATGTGCGCGAGGATGCCGTCGAGCTCGTCGAGCGAACCATAGTGTATGACCAGGCTGCCCTTGCCCCCTTTTGCCTGGCGAATGGCCACGTCCGCGCCGAGCCGCTCAGAGAGCGATTGCTCCAGCTGTCGCACGTTAGGGTCGAGCTCACGTTTAATCGCCGCCGGCTTGTCGCCGTGCTCGCCTTTGAGTCGCCGTACCAGGGCTTCGGCCTCGCGCACCGACAGCCCGGCTGTGGCGATCTTGCGTCCGGCCTCCACCTGCGTCGCCCCGAGCAGCCCCAGCAAGGCACGCGCATGCCCCATCTCGAGGTCGCCCCGCTCCAGCATCTCGCGGCAAGGCGCTTCGAGCTCCAACAGCCGCAGCAGATTGCTGACTGACGCGCGTGAGCGGCCGATCGCCTCTGCGACTTCCAGGTGGGTCATGCTGAATTCGCGGATCAGTCGTTCGAGCGCCAGGGCCTCTTCGAGCGGATTGAGTTGCTCTCGCTGGATGTTTTCGATCAGTGCGATGCTCATCGCTTGCGCATCGGGCACCCGTTTGACAATGGCCGGAATGGTGCTCAAACCCGCCAATTGCGTAGCACGCCAACGTCGTTCACCGGCGATCAACTCGTAGCGTCCACCATCGCCGATGGGACGAATCACGATTGGCTGCACGACACCCTGGGCTTTAATCGAGTCGGCCAACTCCTGCAGGCTTTCGCTCTTCATGTCGAGGCGCGGCTGGTATTGGCCGCGCTGAATCAAGTCAACCGGCACCATTTTCAACTGGTCACCGTTGGCCTCTTCGATAGCGACCTGATCGGCGCCTAGGCCCAACAGCGCGTCGAGGCCGCGTCCAAGTCCGCGTTTTTTGATGGTCATGGCGGCCCTATACCCCTGTTTTGTGCGGCTCAGGCCGCACTCGCCTCTTCGCGGCGTAACATCTCGCCGGCCAAGGCCAGATAGGCCAAGGCGCCGCTTGAAGATTTGTCGTAGATCAACGCTGGCAAGCCGTGACTCGGCGCCTCGGCCAGGCGTACGTTACGTGGAATGACCGTGCGATAAACCTTCTCGCCGAAGTGCTCGAGCAGTTGTCGCGAAACATCATTGGAAAGGTTGTTGCGCGGGTCGAACATCGTACGCAACAGACCTTCAACCTTGAGCGTCGGATTCAGGAAGCGGCGAATCTTTTCAATCGTATCGAGCAAAGCCGACAGCCCCTCCAGCGCAAAATATTCGCACTGGGTCGGGATCACCACCGAGTCGGCAGCAACCAAAGCGTTGACCGTCAGCATGTTCAGCGCCGGCGGGCAGTCGATGACGATGTAGGCATAACGGTCACGCAGGGTTTCCAGAGCCTGACGCAGCCGCATTTCGCGCCCTAGCTCTTCCAGCAATCCCACTTCCGCACCGGTCAGGTCGGCATTGCCCGGCAACAGGTGGTAGCCGGCAGCCACCTCGGTCACTAGGGCGTCTTCAATGCTGCAATCGCCCATCAAGACGTCGTAGCTGGACCGAAACAACTTGCGTTTGTCGACGCCGCTGCCCATGGTCGCGTTGCCCTGGGGATCGAGATCAATCAGCAGTGTCGCGCGCTTGATCGCTGCCAGCGAGGCCGCCAGATTGATGCTGGTGGTGGTCTTGCCGACGCCGCCTTTCTGATTGGCAATGGCGAGAACGCGTGACATCGCTACGGCATACCGCTGGCTGTGGGTGAAAGATGCATGGATGACGGCTAGGCCGAGGTCGCTCTGGATTATGGCACAAAGCCATCAGCCATCGCGCCGGCCTCGACCACCACGAGGTGGCGCGCGGTGTAGCCCGGCACGGCCAGAGGAATACAACGCAGCGCAGCGTCAGGAACACCACAATCCGTGAGCTCGCTTGGCTCCAGATAAGCCTTCATCGCGAGCAGCCGCGTGTGGACGGCGCGCACCGCGCGGCTCGCCGCAAGGAACTGCGACAAAGCGCCAAAAGCCCGCGACAGCACCGTGTCGTAAGCCTCGACGGGAAGATGGTCTTCAACCCGCGCACAAACTATCGTCACGTTGGTGAGTCCGAGGTCGATACGAACCTGGGTTAGGAAACGAGCACGCTTGGCGCGCGGCTCCAGCAGCGTCACCGACAGTGTTGGCAGTGCAATGGCCAGCACCACCCCAGGTAAGCCGTTGCCACTGCCAACATCCAGCAAGCGACCGCGACCGGCATAGGGCACCACCGCCAGGCAGTCGACCACCTGTTCGCGGGCAAATGCCAAGGCGTTCCTCGCGCCAGTCAGGTTGGCGACGCGCCCCCAGTTCATGATCATCGCGACGTAGCGCAGCAATTGGGCAAGCTGTAGTTCCGACAGGGTAAATCCATAAGCATCGGCCGCACTGCTAAAAAGTGCCCGCATCTCGCTCTCACTGGACACCAACTGTGCTCAGGCCGAACGCGACTGGCGCGGGGCGGATTTTTTGAGGTAGACCAACAACAGGGAGATAGCTGCCGGCGTTACGCCGGCGATGCGCGCCGCCTGGCCGACGGTCACGGGCCGATGCTGACTCAGTTTCTGGCGCACTTCGCTCGAAAGACCACGCACCAGGGCGTAGTCAAGATTGCTCGGAATGACAGCATCCTCTTGGTCACGATGACGCACCACTTCCGCCTGCTGGCGATCGATGTAACCACGGTAACGTGCACTGATTTCGATCTGCGCAATGGCCTCAGCGTCGTCCAGCCCGGGACCCACGCCCGGTAGCTGCATGAGGGTCGCGTAGTCCAGCTCCGGACGACGCAGCAGATCGGACAGGTTTTGATCCTTACGCAAGGGTTGGCCCAGCAAGGCCGTGGCGAGCTCCGGGGGCGTGCGATCCGGTGACAGCCAGATGCCGTCGAGACGCGTTTGTTCGCGCGCCACCGCTTCACGTTTGGTTTCGAAGCGCCGCCAGCGCGCTTCGTCAACCAGGCCCAGCTCGCGGGCGATGGGTGTCAAGCGCAGATCGGCATTGTCTTCGCGCAACATCAAGCGATATTCCGCGCGACTGGTGAACATGCGATAGGGCTCGCTGGTGCCGCGCGTGACGAGGTCATCGACCATCACACCAAGATAGGCTTCGTCGCGCCGCAGGTACCAGGGTTCGCGTTCGCCAGCGCGGCGCGCGGCGTTGATGCCGGCCAGCAAACCTTGCGCGGCGGCCTCCTCATAGCCAGTCGTGCCATTGATCTGGCCGGCAAAAAACAGCCCGGCGATTTCCTTCGTTTCTAACCACGGTGTGATGTCACGGGGGTCGAAAAAATCGTATTCGATAGCGTAGCCGGGACGCGTAATAACGGCTTTTTCGAAGCCCTTGATAGAGCGGATGAACTCCAGCTGGATATCAAAAGGCAGACTGGTCGACAGCCCGTTGGGGTAGATTTCGTTGCTATTCAGGCCTTCCGGCTCGACAAAGATCTGGTGGGAGTCCTTGTCAGCAAAACGCACCACCTTGTCCTCGATCGAGGGGCAGTAGCGCGGCCCGACACCCTCAATGGCGCCATTGAACAAGGGCGAGCGCGACAGTCCGGCGCGGATCACTTCGTGGGTCCGAGCGCTGGTATACGTAATGTGACAGGGCACTTGACGCGGATGCTCGATGGCACGACCCATGAACGAAAACACCGGACACGGATCGTCGCCCGGCTGACGTTCGAGCACCGTGAAATCGACGCTGCGGCCGTCGATACGCGGTGGCGTGCCGGTCTTCAGACGCCCGACACGCAGCGGCAATTCACGCAGGCGCGCGGCCAGCCGCATGGCGGGCGGATCGCCAGCGCGACCGGCGTTGTAATTGGCGTCACCGATATGCACCAGGCCGGCTAGAAAGGTGCCGACCGTCAGCACCACCGTCGCTGCACGGAAGCTCAGGCCCATCTGCGTGACCACGCCCACAACCTGTTCACCTTCCACCAGCACATCGTCTACCGCCTGCTGAAAGAGGGTGAGATTGGGCTGGTTTTCGAGGGCCGCGCGGGCACTGACCCGATACAGGGCGCGATCGATCTGCGCGCGCGTGGCACGCACCGCCGGCCCTTTGCTGGCATTGAGAATGCGGAAATGAATGCCGCAGGCGTCGGCGCCGTGGGCCATGAAGCCGCCCATTGCGTCGATTTCTCTGACCAGATGCCCCTTGCCGATACCACCGATGGCGGGATTGCACGACATCTGACCGAGGGTTTCGATACTGTGGGTAAGCAACAACGTGCGGGCGCCCATGCGTGCCGCGGCCAGCGCAGCCTCCGTGCCGGCATGTCCGCCGCCGACCACGATGACGTCGTAAGAGTCTGGATATTCCATGGGCAGCAGGCTCGTGCGAGCGAAAGGAGGGGGCGCAGAGGATACTGCCGCACCGGCTGTATTTGAAGCGCGCGGCACGCACGAAGTCGCCAACGATCGTTATCGGCCGAGTACCGTCCGCGAAACTTCCGTGCCATCCACCTGTCTGGCAGTGCGGTTGACGCATTTGAAGGGCGTGTGGAACACTCTCGCGCCCATCACAGGGGTGCAGGTGATCGCGACCAGGGCGCGCTCACGCCGCTACGCGATCACATTACCCCGAATACAGCCAGGCACCCCGGTCCGGCGCGCAGCTTGTTGATGGGCTGCAGCGCGAGGATCTGCGAGTGCCCGGCCGCCCCTACCAACTAGAGGCCCACGGCATGGAAACCTTGATTGAAGTCAAAG
>JANOXY010000482.1:0-2806 GCA_031418675.1 Pseudomonadota bacterium | reverse complement strand
CGCCATGAGTCTGCCGGCGGTATTGTCCCTGGTGTGGGCCACGCTCGGTGCCGCACTGGCCTACTGGAGCGGGCGCACCGCCAACCGCAGTCTGTGGACGGCGGGTTCGAGCCTGATGGTGGTGGCTGCCGGCAAACTGGTGTTGTTGGATTTTGGTTCGCTGGGTGATCTCGGCAATATTCTCGCTCTGATTGCGGCGGGTGCTGTGTTCATGGCGGTCGCGTGGCTGGTTCCCATCCCACCCCGCGCGTCACCGAGCCCGACCTCGAAGACCACGTCGAGCGCAGCTGAACAGGGGAGTGAGTCCGCGGCTGACAGTGCTGTTGATACGCCCGACCCTCCGCGGTCGCGGACGCCCAGTCTCGAGTTCGGGGTGTTGAATCTGCGTCCGCGCTCACCCGCGGGTGATACCGCTGGGCCGTCGCCGGCGCCCAACAATGGGGGCACGCCGCCGTGATGAAGCAGTGACCCTCAAGCCGTAGATTTGGAAATGTCCGCAACACTCCCGTGGCTGGCACGCACCAGGTCGGCCGGCTTGAGTTCCAGCGTGCGGGTACGCAGGCCCGCACCACAACGCAACCACGGTTGGGTCAGCACCGCACTGTCGACCAGCACTTCAACATGGGCTTGCAAGGCAAAGGGTCCGAGGCCGCCCACTTCAAAGCCCAGTTCATGCTCGATGCGCTCCGGCGCTAGCAGCCGCAGCGCGCGACGATTGCAAGCGAGTGCGGTGCTCAGTGCCTTGTAATCGACCTGTGCCGCGTGCTGAACCGCTGCCAGTACGGTGCGGCCACCGGGTTCGATCTCGAAGGCGATGGTCTTGATCAGGTTTTCCAGCAGGTGCGGTGCATATTGCGCGGCTTGGTCGATAGTGCGGATCTCAACATGCTCGTGCACGCGGTGAGCGATGCCGGCCGTGGTGAGGAGGGTTAAGATGCGCGCGAAGATGTCTGGCATGGTGGGTCTCGCCGTGGGCATAAGCGGCCGCCAGTTTGAACGTCATTGCGCGCGCCGTGTAGTGCTCAGTGTTGTTGCGGATTGTGGCGTAACGCCCGCACTGCCACTCGTCGTACCATGGACCATCGATCTTTGAATCCCACCGTGAGGGCTATCCTATGGCAGCTGTTGATCTCCACAACCTTTGGCGTCAAGACACTCCGGGCAGCGCTGTATGGCCACGTTCACCACGGCCCACTGCGGTCGACAAATATTTCATGGTGTCGGCCGACTGCCACGTGCAGGAGCCCAACGATTTTCTCAGTGCGCGCATGGACAAAAAATTTCAGGATCGCCTGCCCGGTATCGTGCTGGGTGGCGATGGCAGCAAGCTGCAGAAGACCGAAGGTTTTCGCCCGATCCGCATCGGCAGCTACACCCTTGAAGGCGAAGATCTCGAACGCAGCCTCGCGGGTCTGACACCCGAGCAGCGGCTGGAAGCGGACACACGCGACGGCATTGATTGCGAGATCATGTTTCCCAATAAAGGCTTGACCATCTGGGCCACGCCGGATGTGGAATTCAGCCAGGCCATGTGTCGCGCTTATAACGACTGGGCGTGGGAAATTTTTTCAGCCTACAACGACCGACTGGCACCCATGGCCTGCATTGCCAGTGCCGACATTGATGGCGCCATCGCCGAAGTGCAGCGCGCGGCTAAACGCGGCTTTCGTGGTCTGTCGCTGCCCTGCAAGCCGGTCTGGGGTGCGCCCGATCACGAACACATCAATTACAACCTGCCGGTATTCGACCCGCTGTGGGCCGCCATCTGCGACTGCGATCTGCCCGTGACTTTTCACGTCTCGACGGGGCGCGATCCGCGCACGGCGCGTGGCAATGGTGGTGCGATCATCAACTACGCAGTGCATTCCCTGGCGCCGACCATGGAGCCCTTGGTCAATCTGTGTTCGTCGGGTGTCATCGAGCGTTTTCCCAAGCTGATGTTTGGCAGCATTGAAGCCGGCATCGGCTGGGTGCCGTGGATGTTGACCGCTATGGACGAGGCTTATCACAAGCATCACATGTGGGTAAGGCCAAAGCTGAAGGCGCTGCCCAGCGATTATTTCCGCAGCAACGGTTTTGCCAGCTTTGGTGAAGACGCGCCCGGTCTGGAACTGATGCGCAGCCATGGGCTGGGCAACAACTTCCTGTGGGCCAACGACTTTCCCCACCACGAAGGCACCTGGCCCCATTCGGCCGCCGCTATCGAGCGCACCATGGGCGGGCTTGATGACGGTGAACGGGCCAAGGTTCTTGGTTTGAACGCGGCGCGCATATTCAAGTTCGATATCCCGCAACGCTATCGCAATTTTGCAGACGTGGCGGCGCTGGCCTGAGCCTTGATATCACGCACCTTGCGCGGTCGCGCCGCGGTAGTCGGCATCGGCGAGACCACCTATTACAAGCGCGGGCAAGCACCCGTCGCAGAATTCAAACTGGCGCTGGAGGCGATCGTCAAAGCCTGCGAAGACGCCGGCATCCATCCGCGCGAGATCGATGGCTTTGCGTCGTTCAGCAATGATCGCAACGATCCTTCCCAACTGAGCGCGGCCCTGGGCTGCCGCGAACTGCGCTTTGCCAATATGCAGTGGGGCGGTGGCGGCGGTGGCGGGTCTGCCGCCATCGGCAATGCGGCAGCCGCGATCGCGACCGGCACGGCGGAATGTGTCGTGGTGTTTCGTGCCCTGGCCCAGGGCCAATTTGGCCGTTTTGGTCAGGGGCCACAAAGCGCCGGTGTCAGTGGCAACGCGGCCCACACCATTCCCTACGGGTTGTTATCACCCGCGCAGATGTTTGCCATGAAGGTCAA
>JANOXY010000481.1:0-6675 GCA_031418675.1 Pseudomonadota bacterium | reverse complement strand
CGCTGCCGAGCGCGCTGAGTTCGAGGTCGTAATAAATCGGCTCGGCTTCGATACCCTGTACCGGACCATCGACGCCGTGGCACTGGCCTGCGATCACGCGCAGGCGGTTGCCGTTCGGTGTGGTGAGTTCTGGGATCTGGGTCGGTGGAATGTCCTGGTAACGCGGTGCCATCATTTTTGAGTGTGCAGGCAGATTCACCCACAGTTGAAAACCCCACATGAGGCCGTTTTCCTGCTCGGGCATTTCCGCATGGAGTATGCCGCGACCGGCCGTCATCCACTGCACACTGCCGGCTTCCAACAAGCCGCTATTGCCCTGATTGTCGCTGTGGCGCATGCGCCCGGCCAGCATATAGGTGACGGTCTCAAAGCCGCGATGGGGATGCTCGGGAAAGCCACCGATGTAGTCGTCGGGATCGTCGGAGAGAAATTCGTCGAGCAACAGGAAGGGGTCGAATTCGGGCAGGGTCTGGCCGCCAATCACGCGGAATAGGCGCACGCCGGCGCCGTCGGAGGTTGCCTGACCAGGGACAATACGGGTGACAACACGGTCGGCAGAGGACGGATGCATAGGCCTGGATTTCCAAATCGCGGGATAGTCACCATACGCGCCAGTCAAAGGATTGGGAACGTGATGAGCGGGCGTATGTCGTCAACGCCGTGCGATATCGTCCTGCCCTGATCTTCGATAGCATGCCGGGCGGCGTGCAACACGGCTTCACCCGCAGTGGGTACGCGTGCCAGTCCAATATAGCCGTGGAATTCCAAGTGTCCCGAACACTGCCCGCACTCGATCGCAAGCCAAAGCCTCGCCCATGAATGGCCCCAGCGCCGCGAGCGACCAGCCACCGGTTGCGCCGAGCTTTGCCACCGCTTTGCGCTACTGGCTGGTGCTGGGCTGCATAAGCTTTGGTGGTCCGGCCGGCCAGATCGCCGTGATGCATCAGGAACTGGTGGAGCGACGGCGCTGGATCTCCGAAGGGCGATTTCTGCATGCTTTGAATTACTGCATGGTATTGCCCGGTCCAGAGGCACAGCAGTTGGCCACTTACATCGGCTGGCTGCTGCACCGTACACCCGGTGGCATTGCCGCCGGGGTATTGTTTGTGCTGCCTTCTCTACTGCTTCTGATGGTGTTGTCCTGGCTGTATGTCAGCTACGGCACCCTGCCCCTGGTGGCGGCGGTGTTCTATGGCTTAAAACCGGCGGTCACGGCGATCGTGCTGCAGGCGGCCCATCGCATCGGCATGCGGGCCCTGGTCAACCCGTGGCTGTGGGGGCTGGCGGTGACCTCGTTTATCGCGATTACGGTATTTCGTGTGCCATTTCCCTACATCGTACTGACCGCCGCCCTGGTCGGTGCGCTGGGTGGACGTTGGCGGCCGACTTTATTGGCCAGCCGCGCCGCCCACGTTGCGCGGCGCGCTGCCTACGGCGCCGCGGTGATCGATGACCACACACCGCGTCCCGACCACGCGCAATTTCGCTGGTCACGTTTGGTGATGCTGGCGTCTGTCGGAGCGCTGCTGTGGGCGGCACCCATGGCAGCCTTGTTGGTGCTGCGCGGGGCCGGCGACACCCTGACGCAGATGGGCTGGTTTTTCACCAAGGCCGCGCTGCTGACCTTTGGTGGTGCCTATGCGGTGTTGCCCTATGTTTATCAAGGGGCGGTGGCCCACTATGGCTGGCTCAGCGCCGCGCAGATGATCGATGGTCTGGCACTGGGCGAGACGACGCCGGGGCCGCTCATCATGGTGGTGGCGTTTGTGGCATTTGTGGGCGGCCACGGCGCCGCCGTAACAAACGGCGGAGACCCCCTTGCCGAGGCCATACTGGCCACCGTGCTGGTGACGTGGTTCACCTTTCTGCCGTCGTTTCTGTTCATTCTGGGGGGCGCACCGCTGGTGGAATCGAGTCGCGATGCCCTGCGCTTTACCGCGCCCCTGACAGCGATCACCGCGGCGGTGGTCGGCGTGGTCTTGAGTCTCGCGGTATTCTTCGCCCACCACACGTTCTGGCCGAGCGGGCTCGCGCTGCCACCCGACTGGCCAGCGGTGCTGATGGCGCTGGTGGCGTTTGTCGCTTTGTTCCGTTATCGCGTCGGCGTCGTGCCCGTATTGGTGGGCTGCGCTCTGGCAGGCGTGGGTATCGTCCAATTTATCTAGTCACCAGACTGGCGCGGCGCACGTATGTCTCAAGCCGTGACTGTTTCCTATCGAATGGAGTTTTTCTGACGTGAGCCAAGCAATCGACCAGGGTATCGAAACTACCCAAGACCTAGTCACCCTGATGGCGGACAGTGCCGCTGACTTTTGCGCCCGCGCTTTGCCGCGTTCGCGACTGCGTGCCCTGCGTGGTGCCGCGCCCGCGTTTGATCGCGCCCGTTGGCACGAAATGGCGGAACTCGGTTGGGCCGGCGTGCTGGTGCCTGAATACTGCGCAGGTTTAGGTGCGCCTTTGAGTGCAGCGGCGGCGCTGTGCCGTCACCTCGGGAGCGTTGCGGCACCGGAGCCCTTGTTGGAAACCGCCATTGCCGCAGCGGTGCTGCTCGGTGAGGTGGCGCCCGACGACGTGCTGCTGCCGGCGCTGATGTCGGGTGCGCAGGTGCTGAGCGTGGCCCTCGGTGCCGATCACGACACGCTGTTTACCCAGCTGAAAGTCAGTGTGCACGGCCATATCCACGGCCTGACCGGCACCCTCGACAATGTGCCGCTGGGTAGTGATGCCGATGGCTGGCTGCTGCCGGCCATGCTGGGCAATAAGCCCGCATGGTTCCACGTCGCCCGCGGTGCGGTCGGCTTGCAGGTTGCCGATCTGCCGCTGGCCGATGGCAGCCGTGACGGTCGTCTGGTCTTGAGCGAATGTGCGGCGCGTTTACTCGGCAGCGGCGAAGTGTCCAGCGACGCTGCATTGTTTGCGCGTCAGCAGGTCGAGCTTGCATCGAGCGCCTATCTGCTCGGTCTGGCCCACGGATTATTCAGCCTCACCAGCGACTATCTCGCCACGCGCCAGCAATTTGGTCAGGCCATCGGCAGTTTTCAAGTCATTCAGCATCGCATGGTCGACCTGTACCTGCAGCTGCGACTGGCGGACGCCGTGGTGGCGGAGAGCGCGAACCTGATTGAGCAGGGCGGTGTGGTTGCTGCACGTGCCGCCAGCCGTGCGCGTTATCGCGCCTGCCATGCCGCGCTCCTGATCGCGCGGGAAGCGGTGCAGCTGCACGGTGCCATCGGCTTTACCGATGATTGTGATGTCGGGCTGTATCTCAATCGCGCTTTGGTGATCACCGCGCGTTATGGCAACGCCGCCGAACATCGCGCCCGTCTGCTGATATTACGTACGCAGTCGGCGGCTGACGAAGCTGAGCCCGCGCCGCAGGTGGATATCAACGCGCTGCCGCAGGACGGTGATTGGAATAAATTTTCCGACGAGGACTTTCGTGCCATCACGCGCGGCTGGTTGCAGCACAACTACCCCGCAGCGCTGCGCAATCCACCGGCGCGCCTGCGCTGGTCCGAATGTCGCGACTGGTATGGCCAGCTCTACGCCCGCGGTTGGGCCGCGCCCGGCTGGCCGCTGGAACATGGTGGCATGGGTTTGGACGCCGACAAATTCATGATCTTCACCGAAGAGAAAGAACGCTGGGGCGTGGCGCGCACCCCTGATCAGGGCATCATCATGGTCGGCCCGGTACTGATGCGTTACGGCACAGCCGAGCAACAGGCCTACTACCTGCCGCGCGCGCTGAGTGGGGAACACATCTGGTGCCAGGGTTATTCCGAGCCAAACGCCGGCAGTGATCTGGCCTCGCTGAAAACACGCGCGCTGCGTGAGGGTGATGAATACGTCATTACCGGCCAGAAGATCTGGACCACCCTGGCGCAGGATGCCACCCATATGTTCTGCCTGGTGCGCACCGATCCGTCGGCCAAACCCCAGGCCGGCATCAGTTTTGTGCTGATCGATCTGAGTGTGCCCGGCATCACCATTCGCCCGATTCGAAACATCGCCGGTGAAGCCGAATTCTGCGAGGTTTTCCTCGACAGCGTGCGCATTCCGGTCTCCTCACTGGTCGGTCGCGAAAACGACGGGTGGACCATTGCCAAAGCGCTGCTCGGATTTGAGCGCATTTTTGTCGGCAGCCCCAAAACCTGCCAGTACGCTTTGAATCGGCTCGAGACACTGGCCGCCGCACGGGGTTTGATGAACGACCCGGTGTTTGTTGATCGCCTCATGGGTTACAGCCTGGATGTCGCCGATCTCGAATCCTTGTTCAAAGAATTTGCAACCCTGCTCAAGCGCGGCGAAACCATCGGTGCCGATGTGTCCCTGCTCAAGATCTTTGCCACCGAGACCTTTGCTCGGCTGAGCGAGTTCATCATCGAGTGTGCCGGCGCGGCCGGTGCGCGGGTCGGTGAGGCGCGTTTTGGTAGCGAGGCCATCGATGTGCTGAGCCCCTATTACAATGCACGGCCGACACCCATCTATGGCGGCAGTAACGAGATACAGCGCAATATCATCGCCAAGCAAGTTTTGCGTCTGCCCTCGCACTAAGACGCCCAAGTGAGAACGACATGAAAAAAGAGTCAGAACAGCACAATGCCGATAACGTGACCTATGGCGATCTGCCCTCGGTCACTGGTGCGCCCATGTCGGCAATTCGCGCCGAAGACCGCGCCATTGCGCGGCGTGGTGCCCAGATCCTGGCTGCTGCATTAAAAGCCGAAGGTGTGGACAGCCTGTTTGGTTATCCGGGCGGTGCCAACCTGGAGATCTTCGACGTGCTGGAAGAGTTCGGCATCTTTTGTTATCGCACCGAGCATGAGCAGGGTGCCGTGCACGCCGCGCAGGGATATGCGCGCGCCACCGGTCGCATCGGCGTGTGTCTGGCGACTTCCGGCCCGGGCGCCTGCAATCTGGTCACGGGTCTGGCCGATGCCCACAGCGATTCAACCCCGGTGGTGGCCATTACCGGCAATGTACCCAGCCATCTGCTCGGCAAAAATGCGTTTCAAGAGGCCGACATCTGCGCCATCACGCGCCCCATCACCAAAGCCAGCATTCAAGTGGAACGGGTGGTGGATATTCCGCGCGTGGTGCGTACGGGTTTTGCATTGGCCGGTGGCAATCGTCCCGGGCCGGTGGTGATCGATCTGCCCAAGGACATTCAGCAGCATGTGCCGCGCGACCCGGAGGGCCGCTACGTCGCGCCGCGTGTGCCGGCGGTGATCGATGCGCCCGAAGCGCCCATCGGTGGCATTGCCGAGCCGCTCTTAAAACAATGTGTACGCATGATCGCCGAGGCCGAACGGCCGGTGATCTACGCTGGCGGTGGCATCGTCAGCAGCGGCACGGAAGCACAACTGGTGACGCTTGCAGAAAAGCTCGGTTGCCCGGTCACCACCACCATCATGGGTCTGGGTGCGGTGCCAGCCGGTCATCCGCTGTGGCTGCACGTGCTGGGCATGCATGGCAGTTATGCGGCCAATGTCGCCGTGAATGAAGCTGATCTGGTGATCGCACTTGGTGTGCGATTTGATGATCGTGTGACCGGTAACGTGGCGGAGTTCATCAAACACGGTCAGATCATCCATATTGATATCGATCGCAACGAGATCAACAAGAACAAGGTTGTGACCTTGGGCATCGGTGCGGATCTGCGTATTGCCCTCGAACAACTGGTGGCGGCGGTCAAACCCGGTGAATGCGGCCCATGGCGCGCCCATCTGGACGAACTCAAGCGCACTCAACCCTTGATTGTGCGGGAGCGCGAAGCCCTGGGTGGGCCAGCGGCGATTGCCTTGTTGTCCGACATGACGGCCGGCGAGGCCTTGATCACCGTCGGTGTGGGCCAGCATCAGATGTGGGCCATGCAGCACTACGCGATCAAACATCCGCGCTCGTTTTTGTCGAGCTCGGGTTTTGGCACCATGGGTTACGGTCTGCCAGCGGCGATCGGTGCCAAGGTCGGTGCACCGCAGCGCATGGTCGTTGATATCGACGGCGATGGCAGTCTCAACATGAGCATCCACGAACTTTCCACCTGCCATCGTTATGGCATTGGTGTGAAGATCGTGTGCATCAATAATCAGTGGCTGGGCATGGTGCGTCAGTGGCAGGACATGATCTACGGTGGCCATCGCGCCGAATCGTCCCTGGGTGATCCGATGGCGGTGAAGCGCAGCGATGACGACGACATCTATCCGGATTTTGTCACCATCGCAGCCGGCTATCGGGTCAAAGCCGAGCGTGTGCGCACCCGCGCCGAACTCGTCGCTGCATATGGCCGCATGTTGGAAGATCCCAAACAGCCCTATCTGGTCGACGTGATTGTCGATCAGGAGCAGAACGTTTATCCCATGATTCCCGCCGGTGGCAGCTACAAGGACATCATCCTTGAGCCTTAGACGAGTACGACGCGGCTGGATGCAACGGCAAAGCGCGCCTCTCAACGTGGTGCGTAGGGTCGCAAGATAAGCGACTAAACGAGACCGTATTCCCAGACGGGGGCCTAGCGGCTAGTTTCTACGAGGTGTTCACCCTCGCAGGATCCGATTGCCCATGCGGGAAATTAAGCGCGCAGCGCTCCGGAAGCCCACATCGCCGCGCGAGTCCAAGCTCGGAAAGCCAAGTTCCCAAGTCCCGCAGCAACAGTCCTTGTTGCCCCAGCGGGTG
>JANOXY010000480.1:0-1925 GCA_031418675.1 Pseudomonadota bacterium | reverse complement strand
ATTTCGTCAAGACCATGCTGCGGCTCGGCACTGAACGCGATCATCTGCGCGTCGTCGCCGACCAGCATGGTTGCCCGACAAGCGCAGCGGATATCGCCGATACGCTGTTAGTGATCGCAGCCCGACTATCCGACCCCACGGTGCCCGGGGGCACTTGGCATTTCGTGAATGACGGCGCAGCGAGCTGGCATGAGTTGGCCGAAGCGATTTTCGCCGGATCGGCGCGGCGTGGTGGCACCGTCCCGTCGATCGAACCGATCACCACCGCCGATTATCCGACACCAGCCCGGCGCCCGGCCAATTCGCGCCTCGACACGGCGGCGTTTACCTCGCGGTTCGGATTCGAACTGCGGCCGTGGCAAGTGGCAACAGCCGAAACCGTGGCACGGCTTCTGGCGTGACGGCACTCCCCAAAATGGATGAGCTGATGAAAAAGCAGGCTTGCGCGGTCAGGGGTTTGAGAGCAGACTCTGTTGCTCTGAGGGTGGGCACTTTTCAGGGGTGGATGTAGTAGCGTGGCGTTGCTTCCCGAAATCGTGCGGCGGGTGGTTCGGGCCAGATTGGGCATCGGACGGGCGCAACCGGCGCGGGGGCACAAGCACCTGCCTTCGATCTCGTTGTATTTCACCGATCCACTGTCGGACCTCATCGGCAGCCATGGCGAACATCCCGACCGGCCGATCCAGCGCCTGTCGCGCACGGTGTTTGCGAGCGGTGACACGGCGATCGTCGTGCGCTATGCGCAAAAACGCGATCTGCAGGAGCTGCGCTCGCAACCCTTCACGAAAATCTATCTGCTGATCGACGATGACCTCGAGGCGCTGAACGAGGCTGACGGCTTGCCGTCCGACTACCGTAACCGGTTGATCGGCTATCGTGACGGACCCTACCGCCGGCTGATGGAAATGGTGACGGACGTCGTCGCACCTTCCGAGAACATCCTCAGCACCTATCACCGCCACCGCGGTGTGAAACTCGATCCGGCGCAATGCCACCAGGCCGGAGCGCTCGGCCACCATGAGGCGAGGCGTCCCTTCGATATCGTCTTCGCCGCCACCCGCTCGCATCTCCAGGACATCAACCATATTGCCCTGGCGCTGGCCCAGGCCCTGCAGACGAGGCCCGATCTGCGCCTTACCACCTTTCTGAATGGCCATGCGCCGCGCCCGTTGCGGCATTTGCCCAATGCCGTCCACCTGCCGATGTTGGAGTGGAATCGCTACCGCGCCTTCGTCGCCGAGAACCGCTTCCACGTGGCGATCGCTCCGGCCCTTGACACGCCATTCAACCGGGCTCGGTCGATCAGCAAGTTGCATGACCACGCGGCCTTTGGCGCGGCCGGCATTTATAGCGCCCAGCAACCGTTTGACCGCATCGTCACCCACAACAATTCGGGCCTGCTGCTGTCGAATGATCCTGCCGAATGGCGCGATACCTTGCTCGATCTGGCGGAGCGGCGCGAGCGCGTCCACCGCATTGCCGCCGGTGGCCAGGTCCTGTCACAAACCCTGGGGGACATGCGCAGGGTACGCAATTTCTGGTTGCAAGAACTGAAAATTTCAATCTAAGGCTGGCTCCGGCCGGCAGATCAGCGATTGCACCGTACGAATCAGCGATTTGCAGGCGCGGATTGTGTACATCGGCCAGCGCAGCTAGCCACGCGGCCATGCTTGGTGATAGTTTGTTAGCCATGGCGATGTAGACAACGAGCCGGAACTTTCGCAGGTGGGATGGCGGGGTTCAGGTTAAGAGCGTAAAGGGGACGACCTGTTGACGATCAAGACCGTTGCGGTCAGGCAGTTCTGCCTCGGCCTTTCACTTCTGGTATTGAGCGGCTGTGCCATACCCCGGGCTGGCCCAAGCGAAAGAATCATCAATCAGGAAAATGCCGATCTGGCCGGCTTCACGCTGATCGAGATGTCGGC
>JANOXY010000479.1:0-8795 GCA_031418675.1 Pseudomonadota bacterium | reverse complement strand
TCTTTCGACCGATTCGCCAGCGTAAAGCGCCACCGCGTCGAGGTCGCCGTCAAAGCTCGCCAGCGGCGGCACGACGGAATAACGTTGCAGCACCAGCCGTTCACCGCTCAGCAGCAGTTCGCCGACCTCTTGCCTTTCACCGGGGCGCTGGCCACTGGGCGGCCGGCCGGCGGCCTCCCAACGCTGGTAAGTTGTATTGCGTATGACGCGATGCGCGGCATCGGGCCAGCCAATGTCGAACAGGGTCGTCATCACGGTGTCGTCTGCGCGGGCTGTGAGGATGCGTTCTTTATAACCGGCGCAAGCGGCCGCCTCGCGACTCGCAACAAACCGTGTTCCCAAGGATGCCGCCTGGGCACCGTGGCCCAGGACGGCGGCGATATCGGCGCCGTTGGCAATACCGCCCGCGGCAATGACCGGTACCGGACCCAAAACTTTGAGGGTAGCCTCAAGCGTTGGTGCCAGCGCTGCGGTTGCTTTGACATGACCACCGGCTTCTGTGCCCTGCACGATGATGGCATCGACACCGGCATCGGCCGCCGCGACCGCATCGTCTGGTCCACCACACTGGGCAACAACAAACATGCCACGGCGATGGGCGTCCTTCACAAAGGGCTGCGCATCGCCCCAGAACAAGACCAACACCGGTACGCGTGCGTCGTAACAGGCTTCGATGTCACTGCCGTCGGACATGGGCAAGATGATGTTGGCGCCGAAGGGGCGCGAGGTCAGTTCGCGGGTTTGGGCGATCCACTGCGTGATCAGGGCGGCGGGCGCGCTGCCGGCGCCTAGTACGCCGAAGCCGCCCGCTTCGCAGACCGCAGCGGCCAGGGCCGGACCAGCGAGTCCGCCGCCCATGCCGGCGCTCCAGATCGGCAGTTTGATGTTGAGATGATCAAGCAGGGTGCGCATCGGGATCCTTGCCGGCAGAAGAGCGAGATGGTGCCAGTGGGAAGGCAATCTAGGTAATCAAGGCGTGCTTTGCAACGCTTGTGCCCTGGCCCGCAGCGCTGGCCCGAGCGGGGACAAAAAACGAATTCCAGTGGCCAGCTGAGCGCGGGCATCGATCACGACTTTTTCAGCACGCTGGCCAGCATAGGTGGTGGCCGCACTGCAGGCTTGCCACTTTTTACGGCCCAGGCCTGTGCCGCAAGTCGCGTGTGCTGTGGTCGATGCTGGGCTGGTTCGCCGGCTCGGCGCACACGGCAGTTACACTCGCCCGTTAAGGCACAGCACTTGGTGACCGTCGTTTATGCCGCGCTGTCGTGGTCATCGTCAGCTGCGGTGTTGGACGCTGAGGCCCTACAGTAGCGCAGGAATTCCAGCTCTGACGATGGTGGCAGGAACAGGTAGCCCTGAAAGCGATTGCAGTGCGTGCCCTTCAGAAAATCGAGCTGGGCAGTCGTTTCAACGCCTTCGGCAACCGTCTGCAAACCGAGATGCTGACCCATGGCGACGATGGTCTGACAGATGATTTCATCATTGCGGTCGCTACCGATATCAGCGATGAACGAGCGATCGATTTTTAACTGATCGATGGGCAAGCGTTTGAGATAGGACAAGGACGAATAGCCCACACCGAAGTCGTCGAGCGCAAACAGCACACCCAGGCGACGCAGGCGATCCATGATCGCGATGGTGGCGTTAACATCCTCAATGACCGTGCTTTCGGTGATTTCGAAGACAATGCGTTGCGGCGGAATGCGATAGGCGCCGAGCAGGCGCTCTACGTCTTCCAGAAAAGTGTCGGAGCGAAATTGGCGCGAGCTGACGTTGATGGCGAGCTCGCCGATTTCAACCACCCCGGCATCGAGCCAGCGGCGGTAGGTGGCAAACGACGCTTCCAGCACCCAGCGGCCGATGTCGATGATGAGGCCGCGCTCTTCAGCAATAGGAATGAATTCAGTCGGTGAAATGACGCCGCGGGTCGGGTGGTGCCAGCGCAGCAAAACTTCAGCGGCAGCGACGCGCCTGTGATTATCAACCTGCGGTTGGAACACGATCGCAAGTTGATCACGCTTGATGGCGGCCCGCAGATCGCTTTCGAGCAGGAGTCGCTCCTGGGCATTGTGTTCCATTTCAGGCTGGAAGAAGCGCGTGACATTGCGGCCGGCGGCTTTGCCGCTGTACATCGCGGTATCGGCCTCCTTGAGTACATCGTCGCTGTCCTTACCGGCCTCGGGGAAGAGCGTGATGCCGATGGTCGGTGTGACATGAAACTGATGGTGGTCGAACTGGTAGGGCTGACCCAGGGATTCGTGGATTTTCTCCGCGACCTTGCGCGCCTGGTGCGCAGCCTGGTCCATGCCCTGGGCCAATTCCGGTAGCACCACCACAAATTCATCGCCACCCAAGCGTGCCACCATGTCTTCCTGGCGAGTGACATTGAGCAAGCGGTTTGCCACGGCCTGCAACAGCGCGTCACCGACTGCATGACCAAGCGTGTCGTTAATGCGCTTAAATTGATCCATGTCGATGAACAGCAGCGCGCCGCAGCTGCCACGGCGTGCGGCTGCGGCGATGCTGGCGTCGAGACGCTCGGCGAAATAACGACGGTTGGGCAGATTGGTCAGGGGATCATAGAGCGACAGGCGTTGCGCGTGCTCTTCGGCGCGCTTGCGCACCGAGATGTCATGAATGGCGCCCAGCAGGCCGATGATGGTGCCCGCACCGTCGCGGATCGGTACTTTAATCAGATCGACCCAACGCGCTTCACCAAACGGCGTCAGCAGTCCGGTTTCGTGAGCGACGCGGTCTACCGCCCCATCGAGTAGTGGCTGATCGTCGTTTGTGAATTCCGTGGCCTGGGCTGCCCACCACAGATCCTGGTCGGTTTTGCCCAGTAGATCATGGGGGTCGGCGACGCCCGCCAACTCGGCGAATTGACGATTGCAACCCAGGTAGCGGAAGGCGCGATCCTGCCAGAAGATGGCCTGCGGCACGGTATCAATGATCAGCTCGAGGAATTGCTGTGAGGATTCGAGCGCAGCCTGGGAATCCTTCAACGCCGAGATGTCGGTGAAAGTGCCGAGCATGCGCTGCACGCGGCCGGCATCATCCCAACTCGTGGCCCGTCCCCGCACGAGCGTCCATTGGTAGATATCGTCGTCGCCCAGATAGCGTGCTTCACAGGCGAAATGCGCGGCTTCGCCACGCAGGAAACTGCGCAAACTTGCGCCCATGCTAGCGCGGTCATCGGCATGGATGCGCGCAGCCATGCTGCGACCGCTGTTGGTCGGCGGGGCACCGGGCAGGACCGAGCCACCGTAGCGGCTGCCGAAGACCATCAAGCGGTCGCTCTCGACTTCCCACTCCCATAGGCCTTGATGTGCTCCTTCTATTGCCGCATTGAGTCGTTGCTCACTGGCCTGTAACTCGGCATGGGTGCGTTCGCGTTCCAACTCGGTGACAGCGCGCGCAGCGAAGATGTCGATAACCGGCTGCACACGCTCGCGATCGGTAACCGCACTGGTAAACATCATGCTGAAAATACCGATGATCTCACCATCGCTGGTAGCGAGTGGTTGGCCATAGTAGGCCTCGATACCGCGTTCCTGCAGCAGGGTGTCGCTTGGGTACTGTGCGGCGACATCATGGCCGACAAAACAACCACCATTGGCAATCGCGGTTTCGGAAGGCGTGCCGGCGAGGGTATAGGTGAGGTCCTTTAAGACCTCGTGATTGGGGTAACAGGCCGATACCGTCGCGCTATTGTCGCCATTGATCCGCGCCACGAAGGTATAGTCCGCACCCGCCAATTCGGCCGCGGCGCGCGTAACCGCATTAAGCAGGCGCAATTGTTTGCCGCTGGTAAGCGCATTGGCGACCACCCGCAGCTGTTGATCGCTGGCACGTCGGGCTGTGATGTCGTCGTAGATGCCAAGCACGCCGATAATGGCTCCGTCGCCATCGTGGATCGGCACTTTGTGGGTCTCCACCCAGATCGCTTCACCGGTGGCAGGTGTCACATGGCGCTCAACGATGAGCCGCCGTGCAGCGCCGCTCAGAATGCGCTGGTCGTCGTTGCGCAGCACCGCAGCGCTGTCGCGCCACGGCAGCTCGTCGTCACGTTTGCCGATGATGGCGGTGCTCGCTGTCAGTCCTACATCTTCGACAAAGCGACGATTGCAACCCAGGTAGCGGCTTTGGGCATCTTTCCAGAACACCCGCAAGGGCAGCGCATCAAGCACCGTCTCGAGCAGCTGGCGCGACTCACGCAGTTGCACCGCGGTGGCCTTCAGCGTGGTGACATCAACATGGGTGCCGATGACGCGGGTAGCGCGGCCATCGGCATCACGCGCGACGGCCCGGCCGCGCGACAGAATATCCAGATAATGGCCGTCATGATGGCGGAAGCGATGTTCGACCTGGAAATCATCGCGCTCACCCTTGAGCATGGGCACCAGGGCGCTACGCCCCACCGCGACATCGTCCGGATGCAGGATGCGCTGGACATTGTCGCTGTGGCTGGTGATCGAGCCTGGTGCGTAGCCGAGCATGCCATACCATTCGTGGGAGAACTCAACGCGGTCGAGCAGCGGTTGCCAGTCAAACAGTCCTTGGTGACCGTTTTCCAACGCTATATGCAGGACACTTTCATTGGCCTTCAGCGCGGTAATGTCGGTATAGGTGCCGATAATGTAGTGCGCGCGGCCGTCTGCATCGCGTTCGGAAAATTGGCCGCGTACCAGCAGGTGGACGTAGCCACCATCGCGCAGCCGAATGCGCTGTTCAACTTCGTAATGTTCGGTTTCACCACGAAGATGGGCGCGTAAGGCCTCACGCACATTGGCGACGTCGTCGGGGTGGGTGTGGTCGAGCATGATTTGGCCGGTGACCCGCCCACCGGCAGCGGTGTGCGCAGTACGTCCAACCCAAACGCCCGTTTCCAGCAGAATGTCGCTGTCGGCTTGCCATTCCCAAAGGCCGACCTGTCCACCGGCGAGCGCGACGCGCAAGCGCTGCTCACTGACGTCGAGCGCGTTCTTAAGTGCCAGCACAGTATCGTTGTTACGCAGGGTGATGAGGGTAGACAGCGCTTCGTGGCCGTTGGTGTCGGCGATGTTATCGATGTGCGCCGTCACGGTTCTGACGCTACCGTCGCGCAGACGCACGGTGGTCTGCTCGCTGCCCGCGCGTAACGCGCAGCTGTTATCGCTCAGATCATTGTGGACGGGGCCGCCGGCAACAAATTGCACGACCTCGTACCAGTGGCGACCGAGCGCTTCGTTATCCTGCCAACCGAGCATGCTGCAGGCGGTGCGATTGATGAACAACACACGCTGGTGCTCATCGATGACAATAAAGGCATCGGCGCTGGCGTTGAATGCGGCAAGCAGCACCGCATCGGGTCGGGCCACCGCAGCGCTGTTTTCCAGGGGCGTTGACATGTTGCCGGGCTAAACGCCGTCAATGTGGCGCAATGCCAGCGGCGAGTGTGGTGGGGGCTCGTGGGTCATCATGGGCTTTGTCCTTGCGGGGGTCGCGCGGTGTTAATCAATCGGCGACCGCAAATCTTGTCGTGCGATTATAGGGCGACTCGGCGCAGGCGGGGTCGCGGGCTATTTCGCTATCTGCTGGCGCTCGACACAACTGCACGGCGGAGGGACGCTGGTCGAAGTGGACAGGCGGCCAGCGTGGTCTGGATCTTAACGTGGCAAACAAATCGCCGGCTCGACGAGAGGGGTAATGATGACGATTGTATCGGCACTCACCACCCGACTGGGCATTACGCATCCTGTGCTGCTGGCACCGATGGCCAACGTTGCGGGTGGGCGTCTGGCGGGAGCGGTGTCCCGCGCCGGGGGCTTGGGTCTGATCGGCGGTGGTTACGGTGATCCGGAATGGCTGGGTGCTGAACTTGCGGCGGCCGAAGGTGCCGAGGTCGGTGTTGGGTTCATCACTTGGCGACTCGATGAGGCGCCGCAATTGTTGGATCTTGCCTTGGCCGCCAGCCCACGCGCGGTGCTGCTCTCTTTCGGCGATATTGCGCCCTATGTCAGGCGTATTCATACGGCTGGGGCGGTCGTGATTGCGCAGGTGCAGAGCGTGCACCAGGCGCAAGCTGCGGTGACAGCCGGTGCCGATGTGCTGGTGGCCCAGGGCAGTGATGCGGGCGGGCATGCGGGCATGCGCGGCACACTGGCCTTGGTACCGGCGGTGGTGGATGCTGTGGGTGCGGTGCCGGTGGTAGCCGCGGGTGGCATCGGCGACGCGCGCGGCATCGCCGCGGCCTTCATGCTCGGCGCTTGTGGCGTGATGTTGGGCAGCCGTTTTTACGCCAGTCGCGAGGCGCTGGTTCATCCCAACGCTCAACAAGCGGTGCTGCAGGCAAGTGGTGACGACACGGTGCGCGGCGCAGTTTTCGATCGTTTGCGCGGCTGGGTGTGGCCTGATGCTTACAGTCTGCGCACCTTGCATAACGACATGACGGCGCGCTGGCCGGCACAAGCCAGCGGTCTCGAGCATTGTCTGGCCACCGAGCAGGCTGTTTTTGAAACCGCGCTGGTTAACGGTGATACTCGCGTTGCGCCAGTGATCATCGGTGAGGTCGCCGATCTGCTCCACGATCTGCCACCAGCGAGTGAGATAGTGTCGCGCTTGATGACGCAGACTGAGGCCCTGCTAGTAGCGGCCGGACAAAGGGTTCGCGTTAAGCCTGCCTAGTTTAGCCCCCATGCGCAACGGCACTGCGGGGTGGCCTGGGGCCTTGGCTGGTGACTGAACCCGGGCGCATTAAATCCACACCGTTGTGTGGCCACATCAACGTGAGAGGACCCGAAATCATGGCAGCGCCAGCTATCTGGACCGTGCCCGATGTGCTCAACGCCGCGCGCGCCCACAACACAGGCATGTTGGTCGAGCATCTCGGTATCGAATTCATCGCGGCTGGCGAGGACTGGTTGGAGGCCCGCATGCCAGTCGTCCTGCACAACAAGCAGCCTGCCGGCTTGTTGCACGGCGGGGCGTCGGTGGTGCTGGCGGAATCCCTGGCCTCGATGGGATGCTTTCTTACCCTCGATCAAGCCACCCAGTCTTGCGTGGGCTTGGAGATCAACGCAAACCATCTGCGCGGCGCGCGCGAGGGGTTTGTTTTTGGTCGCGCCACGCCCCTGCATCGTGGCCGCAGTACTCAGGTCTGGGAAATCCGCCTGCGTGATGACAAAGATCGCGCGACCTGCATTTCGCGCTGCACGATGGCGGTGCTGTCGCGGCGCGATTGAGCGCCATCGTCCTTGCAAACCCCGCTCGTTGCTCGCATAGTGCTTTGACGAGCGTAGCTAGGGGTGCTCCACTGCGAGGTGGGGCTGAGAACATACCCTTCGAACCTGACCCGGGTGATGCCGGCGTAGGAAAGCAGTGGCCCTCCTGGTGCTCCCACCGACAACGCCGGCATGCATGCCGGTGAGTGAGCCTATGAGGTCCAAACCATGAATGCTGTCCCCGAACTTCCTTTGAGCGAATCTGCCGCCGTTGACAACGCGGCAGTGCAACCCTTTCCCCGCGCACGCAAGATCTACGTCACCGGCTCACGGCCGGACATCCGTGTGCCCATGCGCGAAATCGAACAGCACGCGACCGCGGTCCGCGGTGGTCTGGAGGCCAACCCGGTCATCACTGTCTACGACACCTCGGGGCCTTACACCGATCCCCAGGCGCATATCGATCTGCGCCTTGGACTACCGGCCTTGCGCGAGCCCTGGGTCGTTGAGCGCGGTGACACGGAGCAGTTGGCCGATTTGAGTTCGCGTTATGGACGCGCTCGCGCGGCGGACGCCGCTCTCGCCCATTTGCACTTTACCCACCGGCGCGCACCACGTCGGGCCAAGGCCGGTGCCAATGTGACGCAGATGCACTACGCCCGTCAGGGCATCGTGACGCCTGAAATGGAATTCATCGCGATCCGCGAAAATCAGCGTTTCGAAGCACTGGCGGCAGCCTGCGGCCGTATGCACGAAGGCCATAGCTTCGGTGCGTCCATTCCAGCGCTTGTGACGGCAGAATTTGTGCGTGACGAAATCGCCCGTGGTCGCGCCATCATCCCCGCCAATATCAATCACCCGGAAGCCGAGCCGATGATCATCGGGCGTAATTTTCTGGTGAAGATCAATTCCAATATTGGCAACTCAGCGGTGACCTCGACCATCGAAGAAGAGGTCGCGAAAATGACCTGGTCGACCCGTTGGGGCGCCGATACGGTGATGGATCTGTCAACCGGCAAGAACATTCACGAGACCCGCGAATGGATCATCCGCAACTCGCCAGTGCCGATCGGTACGGTACCGATTTACCAGGCCTTGGAAAAAGTGGACGGTGATGCCGCGGCACTGACCTGGGAGATCTTCCGCGACACCCTCATTGAACAGGCAGAGCAGGGCGTCGACTACTTCACCATCCATGCGGGCGTGCGTCTGGCCTACATCCCGTGGACGGCCAAACGGGTGACGGGCATCGTCTCGCGCGGCGGCTCAATCATGGCCAAGTGGTGTCTGGCCCATCATCGCGAGAGTTTCCTCTATACGCACTTCGAGGATATCTGCGCAATCATGCAGGCCTACGACGTCAGTTTTTCGCTGGGCGATGGCCTGCGCCCCGGCAGCATCGCCGATGCCAACGATGCCGCGCAATTTGGTGAATTGGAAACCCTGGGCGAGTTGACCAAGGTGGCGTGGAAACACGATGTGCAGGTGATGATTGAAGGCCCCGGTCATGTGCCCATGCACATGATCAAAACCAATATGGACAAACAGCTTGAGGTTTGCGGCGAGGCACCGTTTTACACCTTAGGGCCACTG
>JANOXY010000478.1:0-6771 GCA_031418675.1 Pseudomonadota bacterium | reverse complement strand
CCGCCACCGGCGCGCCCCAATGCCGCGTCGAATCACCCTTCAACTGTGTCGCCGTACGACGCGGTTACACCTTGACCTTCACCGACAGCGAAGCCTTGAACGCTTGCCCACAACTGCGCGGCCGTCGCAACGGTCCGAGCTGTGCCGTCTGCGTACCCATCAGCTTCATGGGCCGCTCGTTAGGTGTACTGCATGCCAGCGGCCCACGTGAACACTTGCCCACCCCGCAACAGGTGGCTCAACTCACCACGCTAGGCACACAAGCGGGCGCACGCATCGGCACCGTGCGTGCCTTTGCCGAGACCCAGAGCAAAGCCGCGACCGACAGTCTCACGGGGCTCGCCAATCGCCGCACGCTGGAGGCCGAGGTCAGTCGTTTGTCACGGGTGGCAGTCCCCTACGCCCTGGTGATGGTCGATCTTGATCACTTCAAGCGTTTGAATGACACCTACGGCCACGAGGCCGGTGACGCCGCACTGCGACGTTTTGCCACCATCGCACGCGCTTGCCTGCGCGACGGTGATACCGCTGCACGCTGGGGCGGTGAAGAATTTGCACTACTGCTGCCCCATGCCAGCGGCGCGCAAGCGCTGGATGTCTGCGAACGCATACGGGATGAATTGGCCAGTACCGCTCGCGGCGGCGTGACACCCGCTTTTACTGCGAGCTTTGGCATCGTCGAATCGAATGCCGAACACAGCTTGGAACAACTACTGCGCGCGGCAGACCATGCCCTCTACGCGTCCAAACATAACGGTCGCGACCGAGCCACCCTGGGTCACTTCGGTTCCCTTGCCGACCCGCCCGCGCGCACGGCGATGGCCGGCGACAGCGCCATCAATCTTAAGCTCATCGCCGAAGAGATCTGAGCGCGCTCGCCGCCAAATCAAGGGCAGCGGACCGTGCAGCTCAGCTGATCACACACGATGGCGTGCGATCGCCGCCATGTCCCATTCGATACCCAAACCGGGCCGTGCCGGCGGTGTCAACATGCCATCCACCAGCGGCCAGGATTCACGCTGCAAAGCGCTGGCAACATCCAACCATTCAAGATAGTGCGCCGTGGGTGTCGCACATAACAGATGACTGCTCGCCTCGGGAAACAGATGGGACGAACATTCCATCTGCGCACTGCGCGCCAGCGCCGCGGCTTCCAGCCAGCCGCTTACACCACGAATAAACTGTGGATCGGGCATCACATAGTCCATCGCGCGCAGCGCCAAGGCATTGCGCATTTCATCGGTGCTGTTGAAGTTTTCGCCGAGCTGAATCGGGGTAGTAAGCGTGGCAGCGAGTTCGGCGTGGGTCAGGTAATCGTCGGCGCCGACCGGTTCTTCTATCCACAACAATCCCTCGTCGTCGAGCGCGCGACAACGCAGGCGCGCTTGCTGTGGGCTCAGTGACTGGTTGTAGTCGATCATGAGTGCGCGTTTACCCAGTACGTGCTGAGCAGCGCGGATGGCAGCGAGGTCTTCGGCAAAAGTCGGAAAACCCACTTTGATCTTGAGCGCCTGGTAGCCTTCGCGTACCGCCGCTTCGGCCACTTCCACCACGCCAGCCGCATCGTACATGCCGGCGCTCATGTACACCGGCAAGGGGCGCGGCGCACAACCCAGGGTGGTATAGAGCGGTTCGTCACGGGTGCGTGCGTAGGCATCCCAGCAGGCCATGTCCAGCGCACCCAGCGCCGCGCCCACCAGATTTTTTGCGCCCCACAGACGCAAACGTTTTAAGAGCGTGGTGTAGAGATCCCGCGGCGCGAGCTCAAGACCGATGATCAATTGCCCGAGCCCGGTTATCGCATGGTTCAAGGCCGGCAGCAGTTCGGTCAAATACACCTGGCCATACGCGTGGCCAACAACACCGGCATCGGTGTGCAGATCGATCAGCACCAAAGGGAAACGCTCGATATGCCCCGAAGCCGTTTTCAGCGGCCGCGCCAGGGGCGCGAGTACCGATGTCGTGACGATGGAAGTGATGATTGCCATGGCTGTCTACGCTGGTTGGATGACGCGCTCGTTCAGCGCGGCTCGAGCAGTACTTTGCACGCACGCTTATCGGTTTTGAGTGCGTCGAAGGCCATAGGGAAATCGTCGAAACCGATGACCGAAGTCAAGAGCGGGCTAGGATCGATGCGCCCCTGGTCCATGAGTTCAATAGTGATCTCAAAATCCCGCTTGCGATACATGAACACGTAGTTGATTTGCAGCTCTTTGCTGATCGCCTTCGGTGGCAGCATGGTGTCCGGCGCCATGCACACACCGACCACCACGATGCGGCCATTGGTCGGTGCGTAATCCATCGCCAGTTGCTGGGTGCCGGGCACGCCTATGCATTCGAGGATCACATCGGCACGTCCGCCGGCCGCGCGTTTACACGTGCCGACCACATCCTCAACGCCGGCATCAACCGTTGCGGTGGCACCCATGCGTGTAGCGAGCGCGAGGCGTTCGGGCACCTTGTCCGACACCACCACGTGCTGGGCGCCAAAATGACGTGCCCACATCGCGCACGCCAGACCGATGGGCCCGGCGCCCATGATCAATACCCGCTCGCCCGGTGCGATGCGCGCGGTATGCACAGCGTGCAGACCAACGGCGAGTGGCTCGACCAGCGCACCGAGACGCCAGTCCACACCGGGTGGCAGCCGCAGGGCTTCGGCCGCGCCTACGCGCATGAATTCTGCGTAAGCACCGGGCAGATCACCCAGCCCCGCATAGCGCACGCTCGCGCAACGATGGCCCATGCCGGCCAGACAGGGCTGACAATGACCGCAGCCGATGAAAGGCAGCGCAGTGACACGATCACCGACCTTCCATTGGCTGGCGACCTCGCGCCCCACTTCCACCACTTCGCCACAGAATTCATGGCCCATCACGGTGCCGGCGGGCAGTGGCCGCATGCCACCGTCGTGGCTGCGCACGTCGGCCATATGCAAATCCGATCCACAGATACCGCAACACTTGATAGCAATGATGAGATCCGTCCCACCGACGCAAGGATCCGCAACCTGATCGATAGTGAGGGCCGCTTGGGCACTATGAAAAACCGCAGCTCGCATACCAGATACTCCCCGTTGGATAAGCAGACTCGCGCCATGTGGTTGATGGCCAGATCCGAGTGCATCGTTTGTATCAAGCGCCCGTCGCAGTGACAAGCATGCTGGACTGCAACGCCCGCGCTCAGCTACTTTGTTCATCTGGCAAAGGAGAACGCTGTGGATCTTACCGTCGGCCCTGCTTACGAAGCTTTCCGCGCCGAGCTGCGCACCTTCATCGCCACCTATGGCCACGAAGCACCACCGCGGGTCGACCTGCGCGCGCCGCGTACCCTGGCCTGGCAACAACGCTTGCTCAGCCACGGTTATGCCGGTCGCACCATTCCCCGCGAGTACGGTGGATATGGCGCACAACCTGACATCCTTGAAGCGCGCATCATGGCCGAAGAATTTGCTGCCGCGCAGGTTTCACCGGGCTTGACCGGCCAAGGCATCAAAATGTTGATTCCGACCTTGCTGCATTTTGGCAGCGAGGCGCAACGCCAACAGTTCATCCGCCCGACCTTGGCCGGTGAAATGATCTGGTGCCAGGGTTATTCGGAACCCAATGCCGGCAGCGATCTCGCGAGCTTACGTACCCATGGGGTACTCGATGGTGATCATTGGGTGGTCAACGGCCAGAAAATCTGGACCAGCAGCGCCCATCTCGCCGACTGGATGTTCTGCCTGGTGCGCACCGAACCGACGGCACCCAAGCACCAAGGCATCAGTTTCCTGCTCTTCCCCATGACCACGCCGGGCATCGAGGTAAGACCATTAACCACCATGGTCGGCGATGCGAGTTTTAACGAAGTGTTCTTCAACGATGTGCGCGTGCCGCGCGATTCGATGATCGGGCAACGCGGCGAGGGCTGGAAAGTAGCCAATACCCTGCTCGGTTTTGAACGCGGCATGCTCGGCGACCCCAATGTGACCCTCATGCGTTTTAACGCGCTGGTCGCCCTCATGAAAGAAGAAACCCTTGATGGCAGCCGCCTGATCGACCAGCCGCTATTTCGTGATCGGCTGATGCGCATACAAGGCCGCATGCTGGCGCTGCGCGCCAACGATCTACGGCTGTTATCGGCGGGCTTGCATGAGCGCCCCGCCGCGCTGGCGGGGCTGGTGGTCAAGCTGGTGGGCACCGAACTGCGCCACGAACTCGAGGCCTTGGCCATCGATGCGCTGGGTGAACTGGGCGCGCTGTATCGCGGCAGCCCGCTGCTGCGTGACGAGGGCATGTGGCAACAGCACTACATGTATTTCCTGGGCCTCATCATCGGTGGTGGCACGGCCCAGATCCAAAAGAACATCATCGCTGAACGCGGGCTGGGCATGCCGCGCGAACCGAAGCTCGCCTGAGCCAGGATTACCACCATGGATTTTGGACTATCGGACGAACAAAACCTGCTCGTGGACAGTGTCTCGCGTCTGCTCGCCGATCATGCGCCGCTGACCCGCACGCGGGTTTTTGCCGAACAGCAACAGGCGCGCGCGAGTGACGTATGGGCGGTGCTGCTCGATCTCGGTGTGCCTGGTCTGTTAATTGATGAAGCCCATGGTGGCAGTGGACTCGGTGTGCTCGAAGCAGCCCTGGTCGCACAATGCCTGGGCCAGCACGTGGCGCCGGTGCCCTTTGTTGCGAGCTGCGTGTTGGCACCACTCGCCTTGCAGCTGGCAGGCAGCCCCGCACAATGCGCGCAATGGTTACCAAAATTAGCCAGCGGCAAAGTGTTGGTGGGCGCCGCCCTGGCCGAGTTATGCGGTGCGCGCGAAGACGCCGGCGTGCGCGCTAGCGGCGACACGCTAAAGGGTCGCGCCCTGTTTGTGCTCGACTTCGAGGCCGATGTCTATGTGGTGGCGAGCCATGATGGTCAACTGTTTCTGGTTGCAAGCGACGCAGCCGGGCTCACGCGGCGGGCTTTGATCAGCATCGACCGCACACGGCGCCTCGGCGAGTTGTTGTTTGACAACGTCAGCGCCGAACGCCTGCCGGGCAGTAACGATGGGCGCGTTGCCCGCACACTCATCGCCCACGGCCGCGCGATGCATGCGGCCGATACCCTGGGCGCAGCCCAGGCCATGGTCGATCAGGCGATTGCTTATGCCGGCACGCGGGAACAATTCGGGCGCGTGATCGCCTCCTTTCAGGCGGTGAAACACCTGTGCGCGGACATGGCCTCTGCGCTCGAGCCGAGTCGTGCGCTGGTCTGGTATGCGGCCCATGCCCTGGGTGTTAGCGCCGACGATGCATCACTCTATGCCTGTCATGCCAAAGCCCATCTCGCCGAAGTGGGTACCTTCATCGCCCGCACCGCGACCGAAGTGCATGGCGGTATGGGCTTCACCGATCTGCTGGGCCTGCACTACTGGTTCAAACGCATCGGGCTCAATCGCCAACTGCTGGGCAGCCCGGAACGGGCGCGGCAGGAAGCGGCGGCCTTACAGGGCTTGTGATGTCGCAATCCAGCTGGCGCTGAGGCGCGCTCGTGCATCCGCTGCCGTGCATGCCGAGCAACTCCGGGTCAAGCACGCAGGTGTTGCCACCCGCACTTCTGAGCAGGTGCACCGCGCCGGCGCGATCGCCTATGCTGCGCTGAGATGCCGAGGCTAGGAGCAGTCCCATGGCGCTTAACTTCACCCCACTACATCCGTCCTTCGTCGCCGAAGTGCGTGGCGTCGATCTGCGCCGCGTTGACGACCCGGCCACGCTGGCCGCCCTCCGTGCCGGCATGGAACGTTATGGTGTGCTGGTGTTTCGCGATCAGCCCTTCAGCGATGCCGAACAGCTGGCCTTTGCGCAACGCTTCGATGGCGAACTGCACGCCAAGACCGGCACCTCGGCACTGGGCGCCAATCGTTTTGGCAACGAAGCCTTGACCGATATTTCCAATGTTGATGATCGTGGCGCGCTGCTGCCGGCCGATGATCGACGTCGTCAATACGGTCTGGCCAATCGGCTGTGGCATACCGATGCATCGTTCCAGGATCCGCCGGGACGCTTTTCCCTGCTCTCGACGCGTGTACTGCCACCCGTCAGCGCGGATACAGAATTCGCCGATATGGCCGCCGCCTGGGACGCGCTGCCCGCTGATATGCAAGCCCGACTTGAAGGCCTGACGGTTCATCATTCCATCGCCTATTCGCGCCAGACCCTCGGCTTTGAATTCTCAGCTGAGGAACTCGACAAACTGCAAGGCGCGATTCATCCGCTGGTGCGGCGCAATCCCAACACCGGCCGCCGTTCTTTGTATCTTGCCGCCCATGCCTCACGCATCGTTGAATGGTCGCTGCCCGAAGGTAAACTCATGTTGCGCGAATTGATCGAGCATGCCACCCAGCCGCAGTTTGTTCACCGCCATCGCTGGGCGGATCACGATTTAGTAATCTGGGACAATCGCGCGACCATGCACCGCGCGCGGCCGTTCGAAGATCTGCAGCACGTGCGCGAACTGCGACGTGTCACCACCCTGGACGTCCACTAATCCACTGCCGTCGCGCACAAGGCCGGCGGCCCCGACCAGGATCTCGACCCCATGACTGCGCAAGCCAACACCCGGCGCCTCGGCATCGTGCTCTCCACTGTTACCGCCGGCCCACCTCAGGAATTTGTCGACATCGGCAGACTCGCTGAGCAGCACGGCTTTGAAGCGGCGTATGTCAACGAAGGGCGTGGTGATGCGCTGGCCTGTGCCCAGGCCATTGCCAGTGGCACGACCCGGCTGACGGTTGGC
>JANOXY010000477.1:0-2618 GCA_031418675.1 Pseudomonadota bacterium | reverse complement strand
GGTGGCACCCTCGGTATGAGTGTCACGGCGGTGGGCATCGAGAATGTGACCCTGGCGGAGGCAACCAATTTTACGGCCAACACCTTGAGCGCACTGTCCATCACCGGCTCGAGCGGTAACGACATCATCACGGCTGGTGCTGCCGATCAGGTGGCTGCCGGCGCAGGTGGTGATGATTTGATCAAGGTCACGGACGCACTGTTGACCAGCAGCTTGCACGTGGATGGCGGCAGCGAGACCGTGGCCGATACCTTGGAAGTGACCACCGACGCCTCGGTGCTCGACGCTGACCTGGCCCAGGTCAGCAATATTGAAATTTTAAAACTGAGCGCCGATGCCGCTGATAACGCCCAAAGCGTGACCCTGGCGGGCAATGCGGCGAGTGCCGGTCTTAACACCGTCGACGCAGCGTCGGTTGGCGCGACCGATGTCATCACCGTTGATGCGAGTGGCTTTGTTAATGCGCTCACGGTTAACACCGCCGCCGGCGATGACGTCATTACGCTAGGTGCGGGTGGTAGCGTTGTGAATGCCGGCAATGGTGCCAACACCGTGACGGTCGGTGCGGCCAACGATGGGGTGCAGGACGACAGCATCACCACCGGCAGCGGCGCCGATCTGATTATCACCACCGCTGCGCGCTTGACCGGCAGCTTGACCGTGGCAGCCGGTAGCGCCAGCGATATCCTGCAAGTCACCACCGATGCATCCGTGACCGACGGCGATCTGGCTTTGCTCAGCGGCATCGAAGTGTTGAATCTGAGCGGTGACGCCGCTGATAACGCCCAGAGTGTGATCCTGGCGGCAAACGCCGCAAGCGCAGGGTTGACGACGGTCGACGGCACAACAGCGGGTGCCAATGACAACCTCACGGTAGACGCGGGCGCTTTTGCCAACGCTTTGGCGATTAACACTGCGGCGGGCAACGACAATATCACCCTGGGTAGTGGTGGCAGCCTTGTGCAGGCCGGTAACGGTGCCAACACCGTGACGGTGGGTGCAGCGAACGACGACATCACCACCGGCAGTGGCAACGATTTGATTCGTAGCAGTGACGCGCGGCTGTCCAACCTTCTGAGCGTGCACGCCGGAAGTGGCAGCGACACCCTGGAAGTGACCAGCGACGCGTCCCAGGCCGATGGGGATCTCGCCCAGATCGTCAGTGTCGAAGTGCTGAAGCTCAGCGCTGACGCGGGTGATAACGCACAAAGCGTGACCTTGGCCGGCAATGCCGCGAGTGCAGGCGTAACGAGCGTCGATACCACCGCGGCGGGCGCCGATGACGCAATCACCATCAACGCCACGGCCTTTGCCAATGCCTTGCTGATCAATGCCGGCGCGGGTGATGACTTCATCACGCTGGGTAGCGGTGGCAGTGTGGTCGATACCGGTGAGGGTGCGAACACCGTGACCGTGGGCGCGGCCAATGATGGTGTGCACAACGACAGCATCACCGGCGGCGGCGATAACGACTTGATCAAAACCAGCGACGTGCGCCTCAGTAATCAGCTTGCGGTGGCGGCGGGCGCGGGCACTGATACCCTGGAAGTGACCAGCGACGCTTCGGTGGTGGATGCCGATCTGGTACAGATGGCCAGCGTCGAAGTTTTGAAGTTGAGCGCCGATGCCGGCGACAACGCCCAGAGTGTGACCGTGGCCAGCAACGCTGCGACCGCGGGCCTGACCACGATCGATGCCAGCAGCGCTGGCGCCGGCGATGCCGTGACGGTCGATAGCAGTGGTTTTGCGAATGCTTTAAGCATCACCACGGCCGCGGGCAACGATGTGATTACCCTTGGCAGCGGTGGCAGTGTAGTCAACGCGGGTAATGGCTCTAACACCGTTACCGTCGGTGCCGCCAACGATGGCGTGTTTGACGATGCCATTACCACCGGCAGTGGCAACGATTTGATCAAAACCAGCGACGCGCGCCTGAGCGCCAACTTGAGCGTGAGCGGTGGCGGTGGGTCGGACACCTTGGAAGTGACCACCGATGCCAGTGTCGCCGATGCCGAGCTCGCGCAATTGGGCAGCGTCGAGATCCTCAAGCTCGCCGCCGATGCTGGCGACAATGCACAAAGTGTGGTGCTGGCAGCCAACGCGGCGAGTGCCGGCCTGAGTGCGGTCGACACCACCGGCGCCGGCGCGAACGACGCCATCACCATCGACGCGAGTGCCTTCGCTAATGCCTTGACCATCAACACCGGTGCCGGCGATGACGTGATTACCCTTGGCACTGGTGGCAGCGTGGTGAACAGCGGTAACGGCGCCAACAGTGTGGTGGTTGGTGCGGCCAACGATGGTGTGAGTGATGACCACATCACGACCGGCAGCGGCAATGATCACATCACCACCACCAACGCCCAGCTCAGCAGCCATCTGCAGCTCACCGCGGGCACCGGCAGCGATACCTTGGACGTGAGCGATGACGCCACCATCGTCGATACCGACTTCACCCAGATGTCAGGTATTGACGTCCTGCAACTGAGTGCCGACGCCGGTGACAATGCGCAAAGTGTGACCCTTGCTGTGCATGCCGCGGGCGCTGGTATCAGCACCGTTGATCTCACCGGCGCCGATGCCAGCGATGTGCTGCATCGCAAACAGCATGTCTTTGA
>JANOXY010000476.1:0-5139 GCA_031418675.1 Pseudomonadota bacterium | reverse complement strand
CTTTCTTCTTCTGCTGCCAAATTTGGCTCGCGCCGGTGGCCCAGACAGTGGTGACAGCGCGTGGATGCTGACATCGACCGCTTTAGTGTTGTTTATGACACTCCCTGGTCTTGCCCTGTTCTACGGTGGCCTGGTTCGCAGCAAAAACGTTTTATCCATTCTCATGCAATGCTTCGCTTTAACCTGCCTGGGTTCGGTGTTGTGGGTGTTCGTGGGTTATGGCTTAGCGTTCGGCGACGGAGGTACCTGGAACGAATACATCGGCGGCGGCAAGGTTCTGCTGGCGGGCGTTACGCGCGATAGCTTGTCGGGCACCGTTCCTGAAACTGTCTTCCTCATGTTTCAGATGACTTTCGCCATCATTACGCCGGCTTTGGTCCTCGGTGGGTACGCAGAGCGTATGAAGTTTTCCGCGGTCATGCTTTTCAGCGCGTTGTGGTTGATGATTGTCTACGTGCCAGTTTGTCACTGGGTCTGGGGCAACGGCTGGTTAATGCAGATGGGCTTGCTGGATTTCGCCGGTGGCACGGTCGTCCACATTAACGCCGGCATAGCGTCCCTAGTTGCGGCGCTATTGCTCGGTAACCGTCGTGGCTTCCCCCAGACGGCGATGCCTCCGCACAATCTGACGATGACCGTCACCGGGGCTTCGATGTTGTGGGTAGGCTGGTTTGGTTTCAACGCAGGCAGTGCAGTGGCAGCCAACGGCGATGCAGGCATGGCGATGCTTGTCACCCATATCGCGGCGGCGGCGGGCTCACTGTCGTGGATGACCATTGAATGGATCAAGCACGGTAAACCCAGCGTTCTCGGTATCGTGACAGGCATGGTGGCGGGACTAGGAACCATCACACCGGCGTCTGGGGTGGCAGGTCCGATGGGTGCGCTCTTGATCGGGTTGACTGCGGGCGTGGTCTGCTATTTAAGTACCCAATTCATCAAACGAGTACTACGTATCGACGATTCGCTGGACGTATTCCCGGTGCATGGCGTCGGTGGTGTTCTCGGTACCGTGTTGGCAGGCGTGGTTGTCTCGGCCGAATTTGGCGGTAAGGGCCTGGCAGCAGGTGTCTCGCTGGGTCAGCAAGTTACTGTCCAAGTGATAGGCGTTGTAAGCGTCGTGGCCTACTGTGGGATATTGACCTTCGTATTGCTCAAAGTAACCCAGGCGCTAGTTGGTCTTCGTGTCGTGCCGGAGATTGAGACTGAGGGTCTCGACCTAGGCGAGCATGATGAAAGAGGTTACAACCTATAGGCGAGCATTTGGCTTGCCTACATCGCGGCCCTGCAGCAACCACAAAACGATTCCCATGATTTACAGTGTGGGCATACAATAAACCGGGTACGGTCGCGCATCGCGACGTCGGGGCCCCGTCTTTGCGCACCGACTCATCCGCTGATAATCCCGCGGTCCGGGATCAGTCCGGATACATGAGCGCGGTTCTCATAAGCAGCCCAGGCGTTTATCCAAGCAGTCAAAATCCATGGCAGACGGTCAACTCGTAGATAAGAATATCCTCAAGACGTTGGTACCTCCCAACGCGCTCAATGCCGAGAATTTCCAAGAGTTGTCGGGCAAGGCGTTCGTGGAAGACATTGGCCCCGGGAAAACGATATTCAAGGCAGGGGATACCGATCGCAAGACCATCTATCTGCTTGAGGGAGAAATCGTACTTTCCGACGAAGCGGGGGGAGCGACGACCATACGGGGTGGCTCTGACGCCGCGAAACACGCGTTGGCTAACACCCAACCGCGTAAGCAAACCGCGAAATCCAAAACTCTGTGCAAGATCACCCGTTTCGACAGCGATCTGCTCGACATCCTTTTGACTTGGGATCAGCTGTCGGGCATTGAGGTCAACGAAATCGTTGTGGGTGAGGGCGGCGACGACAGTGATTGCGATTGGATGACGCGTATTCTCCAGTCTCAGGCATTCTTGCAAATGCCACCTGCGAACATCCAAGCGATGTTCATGGGCATGCAGGAGGTGCCCGTACGCAATGGCGACGTCGTGATCAAGCAAGGCGACGATGGTGATTTCTATTACATCATCAAGCACGGCAGCGCGAAGGTGACGCGCGCGTCCAAGACTGGCAGCGAATTGGTCTTGGCAACTCTCAAAGACGGCGATGCTTTTGGTGAGGAAGCACTGCTTTCGGAAGCCAAGCGCAACGCGAATATCACGATGGAATCCGATGGCATACTGATGCGCCTGTCGAAGGAGAACTTCAACGCGCTGCTAAAGGAACCAATGCTCAATTGGTTGAGTCTCGACGAAGCCAAAGCGCGGGTCGCCAAAGGGGCCAAACTGCTCGACGTGCGGCTAGAAAGTGAACATTCCAATAACGGCATCGCTGGCAGCCTGAACATCCCACTTTTTATGCTGAGACTCAAGACCGACTCATTGAACCCGGACGTGCCCTACATTGTTTATTGCGACACCGGGCGTCGCAGCTCAGCGGCGGCTTTTTTGCTCGGCGAACGCGGCTTCGAAACCTACGTGCTGCAAGGCGGATTGATGGAGCAGATGCCAGGCGCAGCCTGAGCGCTGGCTCCGGCTAGTGCCGGCCGCGGATGAATAGCCTGTGGCTCAGTGGTTCACAAATTCGATCAAATTGCCCTATTTCTGCGTGGTTGGAAGCCCAATTGCGCACAGCAAATCACCCGCTATTCACGCCGCCTTCGCGTCCCAGTTTGGGTTCGAACTGATCTACGAGAAGGTTGAAGTGGCACCCGGTCGACTACATGAAGCCGTAGTCGAATTCCGCGCCGTCGGTGGTCGTGGGCTCAATGTCACCCTGCCGCTGAAAGAAGAAGCATGGGCCCTAGCGGATGTCCGCATGCCCCGTGCGGCGCGCGCGGGCGCGGCGAACACCCTGTGGTTCGATGCGCGGGGGGTCGTGGCGGACAATACCGATGGTTTAGGTTTGGTCCGCGACCTCGAATTCCATTGCGGCCAACCGCTGCGTGGAAAACGTGTCTTGCTGGTCGGTGCGGGTGGCGCTTCCCGCGGGGTACTCCCAGCATTGGTGGATGCGGAGCCGGATCGTGTAATCGTTACAAATCGGACTCTCGAACGCGCCGTCGCCATGATGACCACCCACCTAGTTTCGGAGCGCGTGGAGGTACTCCCCTGGGGGGCCGATACGAGCCTGCCGTGCGATGTAATCATCAATGCGACGAGCCTCAGCTTGCACGGTGAAACGCCACTGCTGGCCCCAAGCCTAATGGGCCCCCATACGGTGTGCTACGACATGATGTACGGCCCTACACCCACAAGCTTTATGGTGTGGGCTGCCGCGGCTGGTGCGCAGCGCGTCTTTGACGGCCTCGGAATGTTGGTCGAGCAGGCGGCTGCCGCATTTTCAATCTGGCACGGGCTTGAGCCGCGTACCGCGCCAGTAATCGCGATGACGCGTGCGCGACTCGCTGGCGCTATCTGATCGTCACAACCGGCTTTGCTCTCTCGGTTTCCTGCCGAACACCGGACTCAGGATAAAAGACGATATTGGCTTACATCGGTACTTGCTATTTCCTGTGATTTAGAGCGCCAGAACACCGCGTATATCGGTCAAACTCTGGGTGTTATGCACATCCTGCAACAGCAGCCGACGTCTGTTCGCTACTTACCCAATTCTGTCGCGATTTCACTTACGATATGAAAACTAATACATTGAAATATATTAAATTGTTTTCAAATCGTCTAAATCTTCGCCAATTCGATTGGAATAGCCGCCAGGGCATTAAATAGGCCCTTTCCGACACCACTCATACACAGGGTTATCCACAGAATCTGTGGGTAACGTACTCGTCACAATCGGCAACTGCGATACAGAAAAACACGTCGATCGCGACTATCCGATGGGGAGGGGTAGTGGCGACCGGGTGTCCCTAACGGTGAATCGCCTCGGCAAGGCGCACAAAGTCCGCCACGCTCAATCGTTCTGCACGCGCGCCCGGGTTAATTCCGGCACGCTCGAAGGCCGTGGCTTCGGCATAGCCACGCAGCGCGTTCGCGACAGTTTTGCGTCGTGACGAAAAGGCCAGGCGAACAGTGTCAGCCAATTCTTGCTCGAAGCGCTCGTCGAGTGGCAAACCATGCGGCACGAGTTCAACGACGCTGGAATCGACTTTAGGCGGTGGCCAGAAACTCTCCGGACCTATCTCCAACAATGGCCTTACCGAACAGCGCCGCTGCACCATCACGCTGAGCCGGCCATAGTCCCGACTACCCTCCGCCGCCGCCATGCGCTTAGCGACTTCGCGCTGCACCATTATCACCATGCGACAAAAGGTCGAGGTGTGATTTAGCAGGTACATGATGAGCGGTGTCGATATGTTGTAAGGCAGGTTGCCGACCACCTTCCACCCGCCCTCGGCCGCAGGGAGTGTGGCAAAGTCGAATTTAAGGACATCGCCGTTATGTAACGTAAAGTTAGCGGCGCCTGCAAAACGCGCGCTTAGTCGCGCAACCAGATCGCGGTCGATTTCAATTGCAAGTACATCGGCGCCGCTAGCGACGAGATGCCCGGTCAGTACGCCCTCGCCGGGACCGATCTCAATTAGCTTATCTCCCGGATGCAGATCGGTAGCCGCAATGATTTGGTCGACCGCGTAAGAATCGATCAGGAAATGTTGTCCGAAACGCTTGCGCGGTGAGCCCCGCTCAAAATCCTGCATGGGACTTCCGGGCCTGGGCCAGGGTGGTCGCGAGTTCGATCGCGGCAAACAAGCTGCCCGCTCGGGCGGCGCCACTACCGGCCAGCGTCAGGGCGGTGCCATGGTCGACCGAGGTACGCACGATGGGCAGACCAAACGTCACATTCACCGATTCTCCGAAGCCAACGGCCTTGAGCGCGGCTAGACCCTGATCGTGATACATGGCGATGATCGCGTCGTAAGACTTACGCTGATCAACGGTGAAGGCCGTATCGGCCGGCAATGGGCCATCGACCAACCAACCTCGCGCGCGCAACTGCTCGACGGCAGGGCGTATTTGCTCGTGGTCCTCATGGCCCAAATGCCGGTCCTCGCCGGCATGGGGATTTAGCCCGCAGACCGCGATGCGAGGTCTTTCTAGGGCAAACTGCTCGCGTAGTTGTTGGTGGACAATTTCAACGGTGGCTAGCACCCGCGCG
>JANOXY010000475.1:0-11760 GCA_031418675.1 Pseudomonadota bacterium | reverse complement strand
CCCTCTTTCATGGCACTGGTCCGACGTCAACTTTCCCGCGAGTACAGCCCACGCGATCTCGACGCAGCGGGGTTGAATATCTTCACGACCTTGGATGTGGAAGTCCAACAGTCCGCTGAGGCAGCCGTACGCACGACGCTACCCGAGATAGAAAAGCGAACTCACAAGCGCGATCTGCAGGGCGCTATCATCGTTGTTGATCCCGCTAGCGGTGAAGTACTGGCCATGGTTGGCGACCGGGATCCGAACTATGCAGGGTTTAATCGTGTGGTCGACGCGCGCCGTCCAATCGGTTCGGTGGTCAAACCCCTGATCTATGCTTTGGCACTTGGCCAGCCTGACCGCTTCTCGTTGTTGACCCCACTTAACGACACCTCGGTGACCTGGACCGGCCCCGACGGCAAACGCTGGCAACCGCAGAATTTTGACAAGAAACAACATGGCACCGTCAGTCTGCTCCATGCCCTGACGCACTCATTTAATATGGCCACCGTCAATCTTGGCCTGCAACTCGGTTTGTCACGGGTCACCGCTTATATGCATCACCTCGGTGTGCCGGGGAAACTGCCGCAGTATCCCTCGGTGCTGCTCGGTACGGTCGAACTTTCGCCGCTGGAACTGGCGGAAGTCTATACGGTGTTTGCCAATGACGGCTTTCGCGTGCCGGCACGGGTGATCAATGCCGTAACGGATCAGAATCGGCGCAAGCTCAAGCGTTATGGGCTGGCGCTGCAGCCAGTGATGGAACCCGCGACGGCGGCACTGATGCGCTACGCTTTGACGCGAGTGGTCGCTGAAGGTACAGCGGCAGGATTGGGCGCCGCTTTGCCGGGCATTTCGCCGCTGGCTGGCAAGACCGGGACGTCCAATGACAGTCGGGATAGCTGGTTTGCGGGCTTCGGCGCAAACTTGTTGGGCGTGGCCTGGGTCGGGCGCGACGACAATAAGTCGACTGGATTGACCGGCGCGAGCGGTGCGATGCGAGTATGGGCTGCAACCATGAAGGGCGCGGCCATCACACCGCTGGCACTACAACTGCCGACCGAGGTGGTGTGGCAGAACGTTGATCTGCGTTCGAGCATGATCCTGCCGCCGCAGTGTTCCTCTGGCGTGACGATGCCCTTCCATCGTGATAGCCCCGTCAATCACGCTGACGATTGCTCACCGTCTATAGTGACAACACCGGCCGGGCCACCACCTTCTCGAGGTAGCGTGTTCGATCGAATTGAGGAGTTGCTTCGTTGATCAAACACATTGTCGTGCGCGCACTGTCGCTGACGCTGGTGCTAGCTACGCTCAGTGGTTGTGCCGGTCTGTTCGGCCCCGCCGCAGACCCTGCACCAATCGAAGATCGTGCCCATGCGCCCGCAGCGCCGGCACGAAAGGCGAGCGCACCGGTGGCAAAGACGATTCCACTCCCCGAGCCGCCGCGCTCCGTCGCCCGTTCGCCGCAACCTGCGAATGTGCCAGCGGGCGCGCGCGCCATACCGGCCCCGCAATTGACGATGACTGACAAATCTCCGCAACGGCCACTCTCGAATTTGCCCTTTGGCGCCGAACCGCTGCCGCCAGAAGACCTTCCGGCTGATCCGCTCGAAGCGCCTGACGCGACAGCGGGGGCGCCAGCCTTAAGTCCAGCCGTACAGAGCCTTGTCGCGGCAGCCAATGCTGCCGCGGCACAACGCGAATGGGACCAGGCCCAAGCTGCACTTGAGCGCGCAGTCAAACTTGCGCCGACAAAATCATGGGTATGGCAGCAGCTTGCCAGAACCCATTTGCAAAGCGGCGATGTAGAACGTGCGCGCGAGGTCGCACAGCGTGCGCTGTCGCTAGCCGCAGCCGATGGTCGCGAGAACGTCGCTGCTTGGCGACTCATGGCAGACATAGAGCAGGCCCGCGGTGATGCCGCCGCGGCGCAGACAGCACGCAACAACGCCACGCACCTCTTGCACTAGAGCACGGCTGAGCACATTCGAAACTACAAGCAGGGCAGCGCAGTGCAGACCTTTGCTGTGCGCTGATTCGCCGGCTACCTCAAACATTAACGCTGAATGTCAGCTTTTAAGTTGGCGCGTGCTGCGTATTCGGGCCGTTTCGCCAGCAAATGCTCGGGTAGGTGGCCGCGCACGGTATAGGCAAACGCGATGACCTGGGCGATGGCGACGAAGAGCTTATCGGGGATTTGCGTGCCGAGTTCCACGTCGGCCAATACTTCGATGAGTGCCGGTTCGTGGTCGATGGGTACCTTGTGTTTGCGCGCGAGTTCGACGATGCGATCAGCGATCTCGCCGCGGCCTTTGGCGGTGACGCGCGGCGCAGACTGGCCGTCCCAGTGCAGTGCGACGGCGACGTTGACGGGGCGTTCGCTGGCCACTGTTCAGACTCTTTCGTTGATCAGCTGGCAGGCACCCAGGTGCGGTCGTAAGGACACCTGCAGCGGTGCTACGAAGATTTGCTTGACCTCCAGGCCAGCCTCCTTGAGGCCAGCTTCAAGCTCGTCGACGCGTTGTGCGATCTGGTCGTTGAAGGCCACATCACTCGCACCCAGACGCACGCTTAGACTCTCACCGATCAATTGCAAGCGGGCGCTGAATTCGAGGCCACCGTCCAAGCGCAAATTGAGGGTCACGCTAGTGCGCCGAGGCGATTCGCTATCTGCCAGGTGATTTTCGCTGTCGACTTCCATATGCAGGAAATCCATCTGATCGCTGCGTGACACCGGCAGGTCAACCATCAAAGGCAGTGCGTTTGCCGCTGTCGTAACCACGGATTGCAATTGATTGGCTTCCAAGCGGGCAACCACGCCGTCGACCAGCGTTTTCAGGTCTCCTTCATGATGGTGTGCGAGGGGCCTGGCGCTCGACGGTGCTTCAGGCACCTCCGGTGCAGGCGCAGTGTGTTCGATCACGGGCGCGTGATGTGAGAGCAAGCCCTGTTTCACAACATGCTCAAGCGCGCTGCGAGTCGCCGCGGGCAGGGCCTCGAGATCGGCGGCCACACGGGCAAAAAGGGCCCGAATATCTTTGTTTATATCGGGCGGTGATTGGTCCAGCACGGCAACCAAAAGGCGGGCTTCAGTAGGCACGGTCACCTGTTCGACGACGTCGCGCAATTGTGCAGGGGCGCTAAGTTGGGCGGGCTTAGGCAGCGCCTGCAGCAAGCGCTCTACATTCTGAGTGAGTGCTGCGGCAGCGACGCGTCCAACGCTGTCGTGGACCGCGCGCGTTTCGCGCACGATCACCTCAAAACTTTTCAACACGCGTTCGGTGTCGGCGGGGCTGGCCTGTTGTGGCAAGGCCCGTGCGAGGGCGCGCCCGACGCTACTGGTTGCAACTGCAGGCCGGTCCGGCAAGACAGTCATCACCGTCGTTGTGCCGGTACTTGTGACACGCAGCGCCAACTTCTGGCCAGGTAGCAAAGCGGTATCGGTCTGTGCCGTTACGATACGGCCGCCAATTGCCAGCCGAGTGAAGTTTCCCGCGGGATTGCCGACAACTTCGGCGAGCAGGATGTCATTGACTGACCAGGGTAGCGCGGCCGTCAGGCTCGGAATGGCCGCGCTTGCTAAATTGGTCGGAAACTGAATTTGCATGACCAGTGTAGCGGCGACTCACCATTAAACCTGACCGCTGCTGACGCTTTACAGCGCAGGACCGTCAACCCATGGACATTCAGCCGCGCGAAAACGCCAAAGAATTATGGTTCGTGCGACGCGATGATGAGATTCGCGGTCCGTATCGCTGGTCAGTAATTGAGCGAGAGGTCGGCCTGGGGCGTATCCACGCCGCACACCGTTTAAGCCGTGACCAGGTTAGTTGGCTGTCCCTAGAGGCGATCTGGCCTGGAGGGCAGGTACCTCGGAGTCTGGCCGGCAGCGCCAGCGACGAGCGTCGCAAACAACGTCGCACCGTAATCAGCGACACGTCAATTGAGCAACGCGCCGGTGATGAGCGTCGTGAGGCCGAGGATCGCGAGGTGGTTGGCCGGCGGGTGCGCTCTGAACGGGTGTGGGCCGGCTTGAGTCCTTCGCCAAGGCCAGCCATGCGCGTGCCGTTACTGGCGATAGGTCTCGCCTTGAGCGCGAGCCTCGCGCTTGCCACTCATCTATCACTACCGGCGCGAGCTGCGGCTCCGGACTGTCGCGCGGCGGCTGCGAGCAAGGCAAATTGGGATTTTTGCGCAAAGCCTAAACAACAGCTTGCACGGGGAAATCTGGCCGGGATGTCGGCGCGGAACGCGCAACTGAGCGGCGCAGATCTCAGCAACACCAACCTGCGTGACGTTGACTTCGCCTATGCTGATCTTTCAGCCACTGATTTCACGCTCGCCGATGCACGCCATGCGCGCTTGGTAGGCGCAAGTTTACGCAAGGCAGTATTCAATCATGCGCGACTGCGCGGCGCAGATCTGAGCTTCGCCGATTTGAGCGGCGCATCGATGGTCGATGTAGACCTGCGTGCGGCGCGCCTTGGCAATGCTATCTGGACCGACGGACGGGTATGCGCCACTGATTCGGTTGGGGCCTGCAAAACCCAATAGTGGGTCGCACGAGTGTCCGGCTAGGTGCTGGCGCATGCCAACGTTCGCCTTCGCGCGCTGGAGCAGTCTTTGTGGCCAGTGGCCCCCATTTCCAGTCACCGCGCGCGATCGCGCGTGCGCGCACCGACGTTGCTGCTAATAAGTTTTGACCTGCCGGGTCGCAACTCGCGACTATTGCGGTTTGTCCCGCGGCATCCGCGCGTGACTGTGTGTCCTGCGTCCGTTTGATGATCTCGCGCGCAACCGACCAATAACTTACAGTCAGATGCATCTGAGCTTGACCTAGCAGGTGGGACACACCGGAGATCGGCACAGGTGTCGCGCCAGGACTAAATAAGCCGGCACGCCAATTAGCTCTTGAACATTCTTCGATGCCTCTCTATCATCCGGATGCTCAATTGCGGGGTGGAGCAGTCTGGCAGCTCGTCGGGCTCATAACCCGAAGGTCGCAGGTTCGAATCCTGCCCCCGCTACCAACCTAAAAGGCCCCGGGTATTCGGGGCTTTTTATTTTGGGCTGGAGAAAAATGGCTTGACGGACCGCTTGGAAACGCAGATCGAACCGACCGTAGCGGGGCTAGGCTACGAACTGCTCGGCATTGAACGCAGTCGCGGCGCTGCCTCGCAACTGCTGCGCCTGTATATCGATCACGCCGACGGTATCACGGTCGAAGACTGCGAACGGGTCAGTCGCCAGGTCAGCGACGTGTTGGACGCTGAGCAACTGGTGCGTGGCGAATACACCTTAGAAGTTTCCTCGCCGGGACTCGATCGACCGTTGTTCACGCTGGAGCAGCATCGTCGTTTTGTCGGCGAACAAATCGCGCTGCGCTTGCGCGCCTTGGTCGGTGGCCGTCGACGTGTGACAGGGTATCTGCGCGTTGTGGCGGAAGAGTCACTGTTATTGGAAGTTGAGGGCGAGACCCTGGAGGTACCGTTCCGCGAAGTCGAGCGCTCGCGCTTGGTACCGGATTGGACGGCTGAGATGAAACGCCAGCGCAATCTCGCGGCGGACTGAGTCAGTATAGGTATATAACTGATGAATAAAGAAATTCTAACTGTCGTTGATGTCGTCTCCAACGAGAAGGGCGTAAGCAAAGAGATCATCTTTGACGCGCTCGAAGCGGCGCTCGGCAGCGCCACAAAAAAGCGCTTTGATACCGATGTGGATTGCCGCGTGGCGATCGACCGTGCAACAGGCGACTACCAGGCGTTCCGTCGTTGGGAAGTGATCGACCCAGCACAGCGGCCGCCGCTCGATACCCTCGACGAAGGGTACGCGGAGGCGCTGGCGGCCGAGCAGAAGATAATTGAAGGCGAACTGCCCTATCCAGAACGGCAGATTTGGCTGACCGATGCACAAGCTCAAAACCCTGCGTTGAAGGGTTGCGATTTCATCGAAGAACCGCTCGAGGCCGCGGAGTTTGGTCGCATCGCGGCGCAGACCGCCAAGCAAGTGATCGTGCAAAAGGTGCGCGAAGCTGAGCGTGCCCAGGTGGTCGAGGCCTATAAGGAGCGTGTCGGCGAGTTGGTCATGGGCATCGTCAAGCGCGTCGATCGCGGCAGTGTGTACATCGACCTCGGTGGTAATGCGGAAGCGGTGATTACCAAGGATCACCTTATCCCACGTGAGATGGTGCGCTCAGGCGACCGAATTCGTGGTTATCTGTTCGACGTGCGTCCTGAAAAGCGCGGCCCCCAACTGTTTGTCAGCCGAACGGCCAAAGAATTGCTCATTGAGTTGTTCAAGCTCGAGGTGCCGGAAATTGGCGAAGGCGTTATTGAGGTGCTGCACGCGGCACGGGACCCTGGGCTACGCGCCAAAATTGCCGTCCGCAGCCGCGATCAGCGTATTGATCCGATTGGCGCGTGTGTTGGTATGCGTGGCTCGCGAGTGCAGGCCGTATCGAATGAATTGGGTGGCGAACGCGTCGACATAATCTTATGGGACGACAATCCAGCACAGTTTGTCATCAATGCCATGTCGCCCGCCGAAGTGGTCTCTATCCTGGTCGATGAAGACACCCGCGCAATGGACGTTGCGGTAGTCGAAGAGCAACTCTCCCAGGCGATTGGTCGCAATGGACAAAATGTACGTCTAGCCAGCCACCTCACCGGCTGGGAACTGAATGTCATGACGGAATCCCAGGCCGAACAGAAAAGCGAGGCCGAGGTTCATAAGAACCAGCAAATGTTTATGGAACTGCTGGACGTCGACGAGGAAGTCGCCGCCATCCTGGTCCAGGAAGGTTTTACTTCCATAGAAGAAGTCGCGTATGTACCTGAGCAGGAAATGCTTGATGTCGATGAATTCGACGAAAACCTCGTACAGGAGTTGCGTCAGCGTGCCAAAGACGTTTTGTTGACACGGGCCATCGCGAGTGAGGAACGCCTCGGCGACGAGCGACCGGCCGACGATTTGCTGCGAATGGAAGGTATGGACGAAGAACTCGCTTTTCGTCTCGCCGCCGCGGGCATTAAGACCATGGACGAGCTAGCCGAACAATCGGTGGACGAACTGCTCGAAATCGGCGACCTGGACGAAAAGCGCGCCGCGGCGCTCATCATGAAGGCGCGCGAACCGTGGTTCGCCGACGCCGGGCAGAATAATCAGAATGAGGAGCGCGCCGATGGCTGAGGTGACGATACAGCAATTTGCCGGAGTGGTCGGCATATCAGTCGAGCGCCTGCAGCAACAGCTTGCCGAGGCCGGCCTGCCGGCTAAAAACGCCGGCGATATGATTTCGGATGATGAAAAGACCCAACTTTTGTCGTTCCTGCGCAAGATGCATGGCAAACAGGATGCGACACAGGAACCTGCCAAGATCACGCTCAAGCGCAAGACGGTCACCGAGCTAAAGGTATCTGCAGATCGGGGCCGCGCGCGCCCGCGCCCCGGTACGGGGCCGGCGACCAAACCGGTTGCCGCCAAGACGGTGAGTGTCGAGGTGCGAAAGAAGAAGACTTACGTTAAACGTAGTGTGATCTTCGAAGATGAAACGGCGCGCATCGAGAAGGAGACCGAGGAGCGCGATCGCTTGCGCGCCGAAGAGGAGGCCATGCAGCGCGCTGAGGACGAGCGGCTCGCGGCTGAGCGTGCACGAATCGCGCAGGAAGAGGCCGAAGCAGAAGCAAACCGCATCCGCCAGGAACAAGAGCGCGCGGCCGCCGAACGCGAGCGGGCCGATGCTCGCGCGGGCACGGCTGCCAATGCCCGCGCACCGGAAGCGGTGCCTCGTTTCGACCCGGCGACTCCGCGCCCGTCGAACAATCCCGTTGCTCCAGCCGCTGCGCCCGGCGGTCTTGTTGACAAGAAGAAGGCTGCAGTAAAGGGTAAGGGGCGCGACCGGGACGAACGTGAAACGAGCCGCGACACTGGTCGCAAGGAACTCCATGTCGCGACCGACAAATCAGGACGCCGTCGCAAGAAGCCAACCACACGGCGAGTCATGCCCTCAGCCGGCGGTGCCAAACATGGCTTCGAACGTCCGACAGCACCGGTGGTTCGCGAAGTACTCATTCCGGAGAGTCTGACCGTCGCGGAACTCGCACAACGCATGTCGGTGAAAGCTGCGGAAGTGATCAAGGCCATGATGAAGCTCGGCACGATGGTGACGATCAATCAGCTGATCGACCAGGAAACCGCGGCCATTGTGGTTGACGAAATGGGCCACCAGGCCAAGCTTGTGCACGGCACGGCCCTTGAACAAGTGTTGCGCGAGACTTCGAAACAGGATGACGGCAATCAGGTGCCGCGTGCGCCGGTTGTAACCATCATGGGCCACGTCGATCACGGCAAAACTTCTCTTCTAGATTTCATCCGTGATACACGCGTAGCGGCCGGCGAAGCGGGAGGAATTACCCAGCACATCGGTGCTTATCGCGTTGATACAGTGCATGGCTCAATCACCTTTCTCGACACGCCGGGTCACGAAGCCTTTACGGCCATGCGTGCACGTGGTGCGCGGGTTACCGACATCGTGATTCTGGTTGTTGCGGCCGATGACGGTGTGATGCCCCAGACCGAAGAAGCGATCAAGCACGCCAAGGCCAGCGGCGTGCCGATCATCGTGGCAATGAACAAGATGGACAAGCCGGAAGCTGACCCTGATCGGATCAAGCAGGAGCTCGCGGGTCGCCAAGTAGTGCCGGAAGACTGGGGCGGTGACACCCAGTTCATCGCAGTCTCCGCTAAAACCGGGCTTGGAATTGACAGCCTGCTCGAAGCGATTTCCTTGCAGGCTGAGGTATTGGAACTGACCGCCTCGCCGGACGGGCCGGCCAAGGGCACAGTCATTGAATCGCGGCTCGACAAGGGTCGTGGCCCGGTTGCAACGGTGTTGGTGCAAAGTGGTCGTTTGAAGCGCGGCGACGTGCTTCTGACCGGGGCTGAATACGGTCGTGTCCGTGCGATGGTCAATGCCCGCGGCGAACAGCTATTGGAAGCCGGACCGAGCGAGCCGATAGAAGTGCTGGGCCTGTCGGCCACACCGAATGCCGGCGACGAGGCGATGGTGGTTGAGGATGAGCGTAAGGCGCGCGAAATCGCCTCTTACCGTGTCGATAAGGACAGGGAAACCAAACTTGCCCGTCAACAGGCTGGCAAGCTCGAGAATATGTTTGCGCAGATGAAGGACGGTGAGCAGGCGTCGGTGCGCATTCTGTTGAAGGCCGATGTGCAGGGCTCGGCAGAAGCGCTGTCGGAAGCGATTACGCGCATGAGCAGCAGCGATGTGCGCGTCGACTTGATAGCAGCGGGTGTTGGCGGCATTAACGAATCCGACGTCAATCTGGCGATGGCTGCGCGTGCCACCATGATCGGGTTCAACGTGCGTGCTGATGCCTCGGCACGTAAGCTGGTCGAAGCAGAGGGTGTGGATCTGCGCTATTACAGTGTGATTTACGATGTCATTGACGATGTCAAAGCTGCCATCAACGGTTTGCTATCGCCAGAAATCCGCGAAACCATTATTGGTGTTGCGCAGGTCAGAGACGCCTTCCGTTCTTCATCCATGGGCACCATCGCAGGCTGTCTGGTTACCGAAGGGGTGGTGCGCAAGAGCAGCCCAATCCGCGTGCTGCGGGACAGCGTTGTCATCTACGAAGGGCAGCTTGAATCGTTGCGCCGCTTCAAAGACGACGTTAATGAAGTGCGTTCGGGCACCGAATGCGGCATTGGCGTGAAAAACTACAACGATGTAATCGCGGGCGATCAGATCGAAGTCTTTGAACGTACGATCGTGGCACGCACGATCTGAGTGCGCGCTGTGGCCTCCCGTGAATTCAGCCGGACCGCGCGCGCGGTATCGACCGTGCGAAAAGCGCTTGCTGAGCCTATCAATGCGCTCGCGCGCGCGCGCGGCGTCTCTCTGGTGACGGTCACGGAAGTCGAAGTTTCCAGCGACCTGCGTTATGGCACGGTGCACCTGAGCGTATACGGTGACGACGCGTTGCAGGCGGGGTTCTTGGCATCGGTGCGAGGACAGGCCGCTGCGCTGCAAGCCGTCCTGGGACAAACGCTGCGTACCCGCAATGTGCCGGTGCTAAGTTTTGTGCTCGACGACTCGATTGCGCGCGGCGACCGTATCAGCCAAATGTTGCGCGGCTCTGAGCCGTCGCGGGACGAGTAAGGTTTCGGTGTCCTCATCTGCTTCCCGGCCGCGCAAACGGCGCGGTCGACCGGTTAACGGCATCCTCTTGCTCGATAAGCCCATCGGCATCAGCTCCAATGCGGCATTGCAGATGGCCAAGCGCGTATTCAGTGCCGCAAAGGCAGGACACACTGGAAATCTTGACGTTTTAGCCAGCGGGCTACTGCCGGTCTGTTTTGGAGAAGCAACGAAGGTCTGTCAGTTCCTGCTCGATGCGGATAAACGTTACCTCTCCGAGTTCACCCTCGGGCGGCGCACGACGACCGGTGATAGCGAGGGCACAAGCGTTTATGAGCGGCCGACCGAGCATATCAAGCTAACCGATATAGAGCGTGTCCTTGCCCAGTTCCGTGGGCCGATAGAGCAACTGCCACCCATGCATTCGGCCTTGAAGCACAAAGGTCAACCGCTCTACAAGCTGGCTCACCAGGGTATTGAGGTCGAGCGTCAGAAGCGCACGGTCACTATCCACGGGCTAGACGTCTTGTCGTTTGACAATCCACGACTGGAAGTCGCGGTCAGTTGCTCCAAAGGTACTTACGTGCGCACCTTGGCTGAGGACATCGGTGAGGCGCTGGGCTGTGGTGGTTATGTTTCGGCTTTACGCCGCGATGGTGTTGGGCCTTACGAGCTGGCCGATGCGTGGACGCTGGAACGGCTTGAATGGTTGGCTCAACGCGGCGCAGAGGAGCTCGATCGCAGCCTGCTGCCCATCGACGGTGCTTTGCTGCTCATGCCGCGTATTGACCTCAGTTCTGAAAGCAGTTTTTACCTAGAGCGCGGTCATGCGGTCCTGGTGCCAAGGGCGCCGACGGCCGGGTTATTGCGTCTGTATGATGACCTCGGGCGATTTGTCGGGGTTGGCGAAGTTTTGTCCGATGGGCGGGTGGCGCCGCGGCGGCTGTTTCGTGCGGACCCAGCGCAAGACGCTGACGAGTCGGTGCGATCGAGTGCACAAACGCCTTGTGGCTGAAGGGTGCGCGCGTTTAGAATACGCGGCCATTTCAATCAATTAGATGAACAGAGTAGCGGTGTAGGAGTCGGTAGATGTCATTGTCGAATGAGCACAAGAGCGCGATCATCAGCGAGTATCAACTTTCGGGTAAGGACACTGGATCGCCGGAGGTGCAGGTGGCGCTGCTGTCAGCGCGCATCAACGATTTGTCCGAACACTTCAAGATCCACGCGCATGACAACCACTCCCGGCAAGGCTTGCTGCGTATGGTTAACAGCCGGCGCAAAATGCTCGACTACCTCAAGCGCAGCGATACGGAACGTTATCGCGGTCTGATTGCTCGACTGGGGCTGCGTAAATAAATCCGGGTCCTCGCATCCGTTTCAGCGCCACCAGTCTTCGAGCCGCTGCCATGCCAGCGGCTTTTCATTTCGTATGAGCAGGTAAAAATCTTATGTCGGCAACAACGGTGTCCTTTCAATACGGTGGTCAAACCGTCACGCTGGAAACGGGCCGCATCGCGCGCCAGGCGACAGGTGCGGTGCTGGTTACCATGGGCGATACAGTGCTACTCGCCACCGTCGTTGGATCCAAATCCGGTGACCCAAACCGTGAC
>JANOXY010000474.1:0-5662 GCA_031418675.1 Pseudomonadota bacterium | reverse complement strand
CCATGTGGATGGCCTATGTCGCGCTCATGCCGCCCTTTGAGGGATGTGAGGCGCGAGCGTGAGCGTGGCTGACGACGGCCGCGTGCCTGTGCTCAAGACCATGTATCGTTTTCAATGGGAGCCAGCACAATCTGCCCATGTGCTGCTCTACCCGGAAGGCATGGTGAAATTGAGTGGCAGCGCAGGTGAGATCCTCAAACGGGTTGATGGGCAGCGCAGCGTTGGCCTGATCATCGCGGAACTCAAGGCTGCCTTCGGTGGCGCGCCAGTAGATGACGACGTACGCAACTTTCTTACACAGGCCGAAGCCAATGGCTGGATTACCTTCTGATATTTCGGGTCGGCCGCTGTGGTTGCTGGCCGAGCTGACTTACCGCTGTCCTCTGCAGTGCCCCTATTGTTCCAATCCTGTCGATTTCGCCCGCAATAGCGCGGAGCTCGACACCGACCAGTGGAAAAAAGTGCTGCGTGAAGCGCGGGAACTGGGTGCCATGCAGCTCGGCTTCTCGGGCGGCGAGCCATTGCTGCGCACCGATCTGGAGGACTTGATTCGCGAAGCGCGCGGACTGGGCTACTACAGCAATCTGATCACCTCTGGTGTCGGCATGGACGAAGAGCGGGTTGCGCGCTTCAAAGACGCGGGCCTCGATCACATTCAAATCAGTTTTCAAGCCAGTCAGGAAGAATTGAATAATTTCCTCGGTGGCACGGCCAGCTTTCGACACAAGCTGGAGATGGCGCGCGCCGTCAAGGCGCAGGGCTACCCGATGGTGCTGAACATTGTCCTGCATCGTCAGAACATCGATCAGATCGAAGACATCATTCGCATGACTATCGATTTGAAGGCCGATTTTGTCGAGCTGGCGAGTACCCAGTACTACGGATGGTCGAAGCTGAATCTCGACGCGCTGTTACCGACCCGCGCACAACTGCAAGCCGCAGAAGCCATCGCCAAACGGTATCAGCTAGAGATGAAGGACCGCATGAAGATCATTTATGTGGTGCCCGACTACTACGAAGAGCGACCAAAAGCCTGCATGAATGGTTGGGGATCTATTTTTCTGACCATCGCACCCGACGGCACTGCCCTTCCGTGCCACGCCGCCCAGCAGTTGCCGGGGCTCACATTCCCCAATGTTCGTGACCACTCGATTGCAGATATTTGGTCCAACTCTTCGGCTTTCAATCACTTCCGCGGCTTCGAATGGATGCAGGAACCGTGTCGCAGCTGTCCGGAAAAAACCAAGGATTTTGGCGGCTGCCGATGCCAGGCCTATATGATGACCGGGGACGCCCAGGCCACCGACCCGGTGTGTTCAAAATCCCCGCGTCACGCGGAACTCACGGCCGATCTGGAACGCATTGCTCGTGTTGCCGCCGGCCTCAGCGATGCGCGCCCGCTGGTGTTTCGGAATTCGCGCAATTCACGCGCACTCTCGACACCAGTCAAGTCCTGAATCAGCTTGTAGCGCGCTAACGCGCCGCTTTGATTGCCCAGGCCACATCGGCTGCCTGGCGATTTGCCTTGACGTCGTGCACGCGGAAGATGCGTGCACCCGCCGCAACACCCAACGCCGTTGTCGCGCAGGTGGCCCCCACTAGTTCTAGCGGATTCGTTTCGTTGCAAATCGCAGCCATGAAACGTTTTCGACTGGTGCCCAGCAACACCGCATAACCGCAAGCGACCAGTTCTTCCAGCATTGCTAGCAGACGCAAGTTATGCGAGCGAGTTTTGCCAAAGCCGATGCCAGGATCCAGCGCGATGTTTGTCCTGGCGATGCCCGCCGCTTCCGCAGCATCGGCGCGCGCCCGCAGAAACGCACAGACTTCAACGACCACATCCCCATACCGTGGCTCATCCTGCATGGTCGCCGGACTACCCTGCATGTGCATCAACACCAGCCCTGCCCCGTGGGCCGCAACGGTCGCAAACATGCCCGGCTCGTGGCCAGCTGAGATGTCATTGATGATGGTCGCGCCGCCCTGCAGGACAACCTGTGCCACCTCGACGCTGCGCGTATCAACACTCAGCGAGACGCTCGCGGGTAGTCGCCTACGAAGTTCGCTAATCACGGGCAGGACACGCTGCAACTGAACGGCCGGGGTGACCGCTAGTGCACCCGGGCGCGATGATTCGCCGCCAACGTCAATGATGTCCGCACCGTCAGCAACCATTGCTTCGGCCCATCTGCATGCGGCTTCGACATCGACCAATCTTCCGCCGTCTGAAAAGCTGTCGGGTGTGACATTCAATATGCCCATCAGCAGCGGCCGGCCGTCGTTAGCTAAGGCTTCAAACATGCCGGACCTCGCCCCTAAGCCAGCGCTGTCGCGGTACCGCTCAACTCCCCGGCCATCTCATCGGTAGCGCGAACCAGCGCATCAACCATCGGCGCTTCACTCGCAAGATGACCGGCCGTGCGCAGAATCTCGAACCTGGAATGGGGTAGCGCACGATGCAATGCCCATCCTGATTCAGCCGTACAAGTCAAATCCCGCGCGCCATGGATGATGGTGATCGGCACACGGGGCAAGCGATGGGCGTCGCGCAACAGCTGGTTGTCGGTCAGGAAATAGTCGTTGGCGGCGTAATGCATTTCGATGCGGCATTTTGCGATGGCGCTGGTCTTGTCGCTCATGCCTGTGTCACCGCCCGATTCAAGGGAAAACATCACCACCGCAGTCGACCACGCATCCCAAGCGCGTGCGGTGCGCTCGACTGCACTCTCGTCGCTCGAAAATATCGCGCTGTGCATACGCTCGATCAGATGCTGGTCGACGGCCACACCGACGTTATCGACAAAACGCTGCCATTGCACGGGCAGCAAGCGATTTGCCCCTTCGCCAGCAAACCACGCAAGGTCGCGCTGGCGCGCCAGGAAGCTGCCACGCAGGACCAGTCCCAGGACGCGTTCGGGATGAGTCTCGGCGTAGGTCAAAGCCAAGGTTGCGCCCCAAGAGCCACCGAACACCAGCCATTGGCGAATACCGAAGTGTTCGCGGATCTTCTCCATGTCCGCGACCAAGGTCGCCGTATCGTTGTGCTCGACCTCGCCATAGGGCGTGGAGCGACCTGCGCCGCGTTGGTCAAAGAGAATGATGTCGTACGCCTGCGGCGCGAAGAACTGGCGATGATCGGGTTTGCATCCAGAACCTGGGCCGCCATGCAGGAAGACTACCGGGATCCCATTCGGATTGCCGCACCGCTCGACGTGCAAGCTATGCCCATCGCCGACGTCCAATTGAAGTGTCAGGTTGGCCGCCAGCGGCGGATATAGCAGTCGCACGCGATGGCTCCCGATTGAATATTGGCAGGATGGCGCAACTCAGTGAGCACCGCCGCCATCGCGCCATGGTCAGCAGTTATCTCATTGAATTTTTCATGGTTTGAGCGGTTAGCGATCCGACCGTAGCGGGGTCTCAATGTTTCGCTCAAACTTTGAGCCCCAGGTTTTGGTTCTTCCTCGCCGCGAGTGGGCAATCCGCTGATGCTTACCAGTAAAGAAAGGTCCCAACGCTGATCGCATTTGCGCTCGCGTCCTTGCGGGTGCTTTGGGTGTTCAACTCGCCGCGGTTGTACTCAGCCATAAGGCGCAGCCAGCTGCTGACGTCATGGTAGACCCCCACCGTCCACAGCTGACGCTCGACACGTTTATCAGCCACGTTAGCCGCGATGCCCCGTCGATCGCTGGTCTCAAAGCTGCCTTCGCTGTACGACACCCCGACTTTGGTCTTCCCGTTTAACGCATAAGAACCCTGTACGAAATAACCGTCGGACTTACGGCCCGCGACATTGCCACCGGCATCGCTCCACAGGGCGCTCTGAGTAAAATGGGAGCGCAGACCCGAGCTTTTGCGGTCCTGAAAATAACCGACGAGCTCGAAGCCTAGATAACCGATCGTGCTGCCGAATCCCCATGCGCGACTGTTGTCACGACAGGCAGCCCCCAAATTGGCGAGCCCGGCGCAGGCGGGGCTGGTGTCGTGCCAGAGGGTATTGACCCACGTCTTAAAATTGCCGCCGCCAAAGTTGCTCGAATAACTCAGCTCGCTGGCGAAATATGAGTCCGGATCTGCGTCCACAACGCTACCCGCTTCGCCATCGGAGAGGCTCGACAGTCGGGTCGGGCCGAAGCTGTCGAAAGCCACGTGTAAGCCCTCGGCCAACGACACGCTGTGCGGCAAGGCTGGTCGGGTACCTGCATGAATATAGTTGGGATCGACACGACCCGTGACAGCCCACGAACCGAAATAGCCACGTGGCGCGGAGTCGACTCCGAACAACGAAGCATCGCTCAGAATTTGATTACTACCGAAAAGCGTGAGCGACTTGCCCCGGCTGGCGCCGTCGACACCGCTAAGCCACTGGTTGCTCACTGCAGCGCGGATGGCCGAGCTTGCGCCCTGCAATTTTGACTGGCCATCGGCGATCCCGGCCCCGTCGTTCGCCCAGGCCGGCGCCGCGCACATCGCCCACAGCGCCACGGCAGCGCATACGGCAGCACTTACGCTTTCGCAATGTCGTTTTGCCATGGTCCTTCTCCTAACTCTAAGCGCTCAGTCCCGATTGCAAGGTTTGAGTTCAAACGCTCCAGAATTATTTTTCCTGCCGGACCCATGTTGAGTGTCTGTGGCTGGGCTTCTTCGCATCATGCGAATTGGCTTCGGGCTCACAAAATCGTTCCGGGCTGCTCTGAGTCTAGTCCACACGGTTGCCAAAACCAACACTTACACCACAAAAAATGCCTTAAATATCCGATAGATTGTCATTTTGTGTGCATTTCACCACGGAATCACGCCACAATCTGACCCGGCCAAGAGGCGGTCCTCGCTCCAGCGCTAGCCGCCACCTTTTTGAAAGGCGCGATCGAAGCGGGTGAGAAAGCGCTCGCGCTCTGCCGCGACCATGCCTGAAAAGCAGAAAGCAATATCCACGTAAGGCAGGCTGAGGGACGCGATACGACGCAGCTTTTGCACCGATACGCTAGCCGCAAGACGTGCACCACCGGTCCACTCCACGTAAATGGTAAGGCCGTCGCGTCGCCACACAGCGGGCTCGACGACGGACGGGAACACACGGAAGAAGTCGTCGTGCGACAGGCCCATGGCCGGACGCTCGACACGGACTTCCATGGCTCCAGTGTCAATCATGATTCAGTTTGAGCAGCGCGCTGTTACAAGCGGCACAGCAGCCCATCGACCAGCGACTGGTTTTGACTGCGCCACGCGACTAAGCAGCGGCCGCATTTGCTCGTCAACCACCAGCAACAGGCGGCCAGATCGCAAGTGCGTCGCCGGACTTCAGCATCGGCCGGTCGCGATCCTCAGGCTCGACGTACAGCCCGTTAATAAGAATCAGATGCGCAGACACACGGGGGATGTGAAAGCGATCGATGATCTCGTGCACCGATGTTTCAGGTGAAATATCGATCTCGACAATATTTCGCACCGCATCGTTGGGCAGATACTGCGCCAAAGATGCAAACAGCTTGAAAGTAATCTTCACCACAAGGTTCCCGGCATTGCCCGCCACCCCAGCCGTGTGTGGTGGCGGCCTGCTAGTTCGCCGTGCGGCCCGACACTATTTCAGAACGGCGGCGTTAAATCCGACCGCCTGAGTATTGGCGAGATAGGCTTCCATGATACGCGTGGGATCGGCGAC
>JANOXY010000473.1:0-3235 GCA_031418675.1 Pseudomonadota bacterium | reverse complement strand
CAACGCGAGCTCGCCGCGAGCGGCCCCGACGTCATCAAGCGCGCCCGCCAGTGCGCGCTCGACGCAGCGGCGGCCACCGCGGCGATGGACGCGATCCGCGGCCGCGCGTCCTTCCTCGGCGACCGTGCACTCGGCCACGTCGACCCCGGCTCGCGATCGATGGCGCTGATCATCGGCGCGCTGTGCGACGGGCTCTGACACCCGAACGACCTCAGGAGACAGCCATGAAAAAACTCATCAACCACGTCGACACCGTGCTGGCGGAATCGCTCGACGGCTTCGCCACGGCGCATGCCGACATCGTGTCGCTCGGCGCCGAGCGGGAGTTCGTGCGCCGCCTGCACACAAAGCCCGGCAAGGTCGCGCTGATCTCCGGCGGCGGCTCGGGCCACGAGCCGCTGCACGCCGGCTTCGTCGGCCACGGCATGCTCGACGCGGCCTGCCCGGGGCAGATCTTCACGTCACCGACGCCGAACCAGATGCTGGCCGCGGCCGAGTCGGTCGACACCGGCGCGGGCGTGCTGTTCATCGTCAAGAACTACTCCGGCGACATGATGAACTTCCAGATGGCCGCCGAGATGCTCGACCGCGAGAACGCGACCGTGATCGTCAACGACGACGTGGCGGTCGAGAATTCGACCTACACGACCGGCCGGCGCGGCGTGGCCGGCACGCTGATCGTCGAGAAGATCGTCGGCGCGGCGGCAGAGCGTGGCGCGAACCTGGCGGCGCTGAAAACGCTCGGCGATGCGGTCAACAAGGCGACCGCGTCGATGGGCGTCGCACTCACGTCGTGCACGGTGCCGGCGGCCGGCAAGCCGACCTTCCAGATCGGTGCCGACGAGATGGAAATGGGCGTCGGCATTCACGGTGAGCCGGGCCGGCGCCGCGTCAAGCTCGGCACTGCCGACGAGATTGCGGCCGAACTCACGGGCGCGATCCTGAAAGACCTGTCACTCAAGCGCGGGCAGGAAACGATCCTGCTCGTCAACGGCTTCGGCGGCACGCCGACGCTGGAGCTCTATGTGATGGTCAACGCCGCGTTGAAAGTTCTGCAGGGCGCGGGCGTGAAAGTCGTGCGGCACCTCACCGGCGCTTACGTGACCTCGCTCGAAATGGCGGGCTGCTCGATCACCGTGACCGCGGTGGATGCCGAGATGCTGGCGCTGTGGGACGCGCCGGTGCACACCGCGGCGCTGCGTTGGGGAATGTGATCACTGAGAAGGCAAAGCGGGACGCGAGGGACCGTCTTGTTTATTTTCCGGGCCAGGGGCAGATGAATCTCATTGCCACACTTGACGTTCAAGGCGAAATGGCTTTCGCGTACCCCCAAAGGACCCCCGACGGCCTTACGCTGTCACGAGTTGAACCTCTGCCGTCGATAGCTGCGCAGCCTTTTGCAGCCTCAAGCTGAGCGGCATCTTTGCAGATTGAGCAGTCGTTCGATCTCGCCACGCGAACTCACACAGCCGGCCATTCGGAGTCGTTCGCGGCCGGCACCTTGCCTGCATGCCAGCAGATCAGGACGACAGACGTCACTTCGGGAATCAGCGTGCCGATGCACCAAGGGGGCGAGCAACTGGCCAGCGATTGGCCCGTTGCTTGTGGGCGGCGACGTGTGGTGCGGGCATCCGGGGGCGTCAACGATGCGCACATCGTCTTCGCGCCGCATCCGCCTTCAAGCCGGTGTCATCAACCAGCTGAGGTTGTCGCCACGGTTGGGCAAATAGCCCAGCGAGCGGGCGCGGCCCGGGCCATTGCTCGGGAAGGCCGGCCAGTCGTAGAGCTGGACGTCCCTTGCACATTGGGTGCCATCGGGTGTCCAGCTGAACTGCCCGGCGTAGCCCCGTGGGCGGTTCTGTGGCGGGAATTGAATCGCCGGGTGGCGCGCCAGAATCTGCGATAAGGCGTCGCCGTAGCGCAGAACCAATCGGTCCTCGGAAACGGCGCCGTCGCGATAGAACTCGAAGTCCACGCGCGCCCACGTTGCCGGCGACAGTTTTGGAGTAATCGGGCATGTGGCTGCGCCTGGGGTTGGAGTGGCTGCCGGCAGGCAGGAGGCTGCCCAAGTCGGGCAAGTCGAAGGCACATTCCTTCAGTTCGCTGGCCAGCCCATGCTCGTAGCGGAACACCCCCGGGCTCCTGACCCGGGTTGGTGCGCGTGGCGGTGGTCTCGTCGAACTCTCTTTGCACCAGGAGATGGCCTATGCCGTTCCAGCGCAGCACGGCGTGGTGCCAGCTGGCCACGGCGGGCGGCCCGCCCGTGATGGGCTGGTTGGGTGGAATTCCCCGGTAGTAGAACAGCGCGCCACTGGCCACATCGACCATCTCGATCTCACCGCGCCAAGCGGGAAAGCTCTGGCCGAGCATGTCGGCTTGAGCGATGCTCAGTGGGCAATGGGCGATGGCGGTGGAGTCGGGACCCCAGGCAAACGACCCGATCGCCGTGCCGGCGATCAGCTTGCGTTCGTTGCTGCCATCGGCATTCATCACGAAGACCGATGCTCCGAAGACGCGCGAGGGCGCTCTGCGCCTCGTCGAAGCGTTGCTGCGCAAGCACTTCGGTGACGACGCCATCCAGTTCCAGATCATTACGCCGGCGCGCGTGCGCCGCGTCGCTGGCCGAAGGTTGTGGCAGTGTGGCGCAAGCCGCAAAACGCCTGGGCGTGAGCCCGGCCACTGCGCAAGATTATCTTGATTCGATTTACGTGAAACTGGAAGTGCGCAGCAGGCAGGCGCTGTTAAAACGACTGCACTTGCTGCAACAGCAGTCCACTTAAGGAGCCAAGTACCAGTGCGCCGACAGCAGCCCGGCCGGGAAAAGTCCAAGGTAAGGCGCATTGGTAAGCGTCCCACTTTTTACCTCAGCCAGGTACTTTTGCCAGTCAAACACAGTATTTAGATACCGTACCTTCTTCCCATCCGGAGAAAATTCACCGACCCCGGTCCTCGGAAGAATAGTAGCGTCAACCTGCAAGCTGGGCACGCCAGAGCTATTCGAAAATGGTGTTTCGGTGGTGTAAAGAATCAGACGTTCGCCATCATTAATCCGTTGTTCCTGGGTTGGCAAAGCACCGACACGTTGGTAAGACGTTTGAAAAACAATTACCTCGCCATTGATAGATACGGTACCAACTGTGGAGTCAGTTCGATCGGCACCCGGGGGCACTGGCAAGGCATTGTGGAGTAGGTTGATAGGGGTAACCGAGGGATGCTGAACCGGCGTACCGACCGC
>JANOXY010000472.1:0-4468 GCA_031418675.1 Pseudomonadota bacterium | reverse complement strand
GAATTTCGCCCCGACTGGGATGCCGTGCCAAACAAGGTGTGGGAACAGACGGCGCTCATCTACGTGTGCTCACCCGGCAATCCGTCCGGCGCAATTTTGACGGCCGAGGACTACGCGCACTTGATGGCCCTTGCTGATCAGCACGATTTTGTGGTCGTTGCCGACGAGTGCTACAGCGAACTTTATTACGACGAAACACGACCGCCGCTGGGTCTGCTCGAGTGGTGCGCGGCGAACGGTCGCGACGACTTCGCCCGCTGCCTGGTTATGCACAGCCTGTCAAAGCGATCCAATGCCCCTGGCCTGCGGTCGGGCTTCGTAGCCGGCGACGCTCGCATTATCGAACCCTTCTATCGCTATCGCACCTATCAGGGTGGTGCGATGCCGGTTCACGTCCAGCACGCCAGCATCGCTGCCTGGACCGACGAAGACCATGTTGTCACCAACCGTGCCCTCTACCGGCGTAAATTCGACGCCGTCGTGCCGCTACTCGCGGGCGTCACGCGGGTCACGCAGCCGGCCGCAGGTTTTTACTTGTGGCCCGAGCTCGATGCCGACGACCTCCTAGCCTGCGAACACTTGCTCGGCGAGGCTGGCGTGCTGGTGCTTCCAGGTAGCTTCCTCGCCCGCCCTAGTCGTCATGGCAATCCGGGCAAAAACCGACTTCGCATCGCGCTGGTGGCCGTCCAAGACGAATGTGTCGCGGCGGCCCAACGCATGCAACCCGTACTCCGCAAACTGCAAGGACTTTAATGCCATGAGTGATCTGGCCACCATCATCAACGACGCCTTTGAGCGTCGCGCTGACATCGACGCCAAAAACGCATCCGCCGAATTGCGTGACGCCATCGAACACACTTTATCTGCGCTGGATGCCGGCACCCTGCGGGTGGCCGAGCCTACCGACAATGGCTGGAAGGTGAACGAATGGGCGAAAAAAGCCGTATTGCTGTCGTTCAAGTTAGCCGGTAATCAAGTCATGCCGGGCGGCGCGAGCAATTATTTCGACAAGGTGCCGCTCAAGTTCGCCGGCATGGGCCAGTCCGAGTTCGAAAAAATAGGTGCGCGCGTGGTGCCACCGGCGGTGGCGCGTCGTGGCTGCTTTATCGCATCCGGTGTGATTCTGATGCCGAGCTACGTGAATATCGGCGCCTATGTCGATTCCGGCACCATGGTCGACACTTGGGCGACGGTCGGCTCCTGCGCACAGATCGGCAAAAACGTGCATCTGTCTGGCGGTGTGGGCATCGGCGGTGTGTTGGAACCGGTGCAGGCGTCCCCCACGATTATTGAAGACAACTGTTTTATCGGCGCCCGTTCGGAAGTGGTCGAAGGTGTGATTGTTGGGGCGGGCTCAGTGATCTCTATGGGTGTCTACATCGGCCAGAGCACCAAGATCTATGACCGCGAAACACGCACTGTAAGCTACGGCCACATACCGCCGGGTTCGGTTGTGGTGTCTGGCAACTTGCCTGCAGAGGATGGCAGCCACAGTCTCTATTGCGCAGTGATCGTGAAGCGTGTGGATGCAAAGACCCGCGCCAAGACTGGCATCAACGAGTTGTTGCGCGGGATCTAGTCAGCGCGCCCATCATCAGCCCGGCCTGACTATCAGGCTGCGGCCTCGGCAATGCCACCGCGCGCGGCAGTTTCGACTCTGCGCGCAATGTCCTTGGCCAGTTCTTCGACCAGGGCTGCATCTCGCCCCTCGACCATCACACGCACCACGGGCTCGGTGCCTGAAGGCCGCAGTAACACCCGCCCGCTATTTCCGAGCCGAGTTTCAGCCTGTGTTACGGCACGTTGTACCTCGGGCATTCCCATCACATCTGTCTTACTTTCCATGCGGACGTTGATCAGTGTTTGCGGGCATTTCTGCATGCCGCTCTTGAGGTCGTAGAGGCTTTGTTCGCCGCCTATCATCGCCTCAAGCACCTGCAGCGCCGAAATGATGCCGTCGCCGGTCGTGGTGAGATCGAGGCAGATGATGTGACCGGAAGATTCCCCACCCAAGGACCAGCCACCTTCGCGCAGGCGTTCGAGGATGTAGCGATCACCCACTTTGGCCCGCTCGAAGCCGAGCCCGATGGTGCGGATTGCCTGCTCAAGTCCAAGATTGCTCATCTGTGTGCCAACCACACTGCCACGCAATGCGCCCGTCTGCTGACGACGTCGCGCGATGATGAAGGTCAATTCATCGCCGTCGACCAACTCGCCTTTTGCATCACACATGATTAGACGATCACCATCTCCGTCCAAAGCGATGCCTACGTGAGCGCCGTGTCTGAGCACTGCCGCCTGCAGGGCGCTGGGATCGGTTGCGCCACATTCATGATTGATGTTGAAACCATCGGGCGTATTGCCGAGGGTAATGACCTGCGCGCCGAGTTCGGCAAACACGGCTGGAGCAATGTGGTAGGTGGCGCCATTCGCACAATCAACCACAATTTTCAAACCTTCCAGGTTCATGCCGGTGCGAATGGTGCCCTTGCAGAATTCGATGTAACGACCGGCCGCATCTTCAACACGGCGCGCTTTACCCAGCTCGCGCGATGCCACGGTCTCCATCGGACGGTCCAGTTCCGCTTCTATCTCAAGTTCGATTTCATCGGGCAGTTTGGTGCCCGCATGGGAGAAAAATTTAATGCCGTTATCGTCAAAGGGATTATGCGAAGCGCTGATGACAATGCCTGCCTGAGCGTGGAAGGTCCGAGTCAAATAGGCGATTCCCGGCGTCGGCATCGGCCCCAGCAGATGAATGTCGATTCCCGCGGCCGAAAGACCCGCTTCCAGAGCCGATTCGAACATATATCCCGAGATACGCGTGTCTTTGCCGATCAGCACCTTCTGCCGACCAGGGGCGTGGGCGCTTAGTACACGGCCCGCTGCCCAACCCAGCTTCATGACGAAGTCCGGCGTGATGGGGTGCTCGCCTACGGTGCCGCGAATGCCGTCGGTACCAAAGTATTTGCGTTTGCGATCGCTCATTGCATGCACCTCGCCCGCCCGCGGGCTGGAAATCGACTAAAGCGTAGTTAGGAAGGTATCAGCAGCGCAGCGGCCACGGCCGTGACTAACGTCACAGCCGCGCAGCTGGCTTAGGACTTTATAGCGGCCGCAAGTTAACAAGCGTTAACTACGCGCGACTTCAATGCAGGCTGGCCGGGCCACCGATCTTGCCGTCGGTGCCTTTATCTCCACCCGATTTATCCTCCACATCCGGGCTAGGAGTCCCGTGTGAAGAGTCATCATCGATCCAATCCTCAGGTGGGCGTGGCGTCCGCCCCATCATGATGTCGTCGATCTGCTCAGCACCCAGCGTTTCGTACTTGATCAAGGCTTCGGCCATGGTATGCAAGTGAGCGACGTTGCTCTCGAGCAAGGTGTGAGCGCGCTGATAATTGCGATCAACGATGTCACGTACTTCCTCGTCGATGAGATGGGCCGTCTCATCGGACACCATCTTGTGCTGGGTCACGGACCGACCGAGAAAGACTTCACCCTCGTCGTCGCTATAGGTCATCGGGCCGAGCTTGGCGGACAACCCCCAGCGGGTAACCATGTTGCGCGCGATCTCGGTGGCTCGTTCGATATCGTTGGAGGCGCCCGTCGTCACCGCCGTCGGCCCAAATACGATTTCTTCGGCAATACGGCCACCAAACAAGGTTGAAATTCGGCTCTCTAACGACTCTTTGCTGGAGCTGTAACGGTCTTCTTCCGGTAAATACATGGTCAGCCCCAGGGCCCGACCGCGCGGGATGATGGTGACCTTGTAGACCGGATCATGCTCAGGCACCAGGCGACCGACGATGGCGTGACCGGCCTCGTGATAAGCAGTGAGCTTCTTTTCCTTGTCACTCATCACCATGGAGCGCCGCTCGGCGCCCATCATGATCTTGTCCTTGGCCTTCTCAAACTCATCCATATCGACCAGGCGTTTGTTGGATCGCGCCGCGAACAGTGCCGCCTCGTTGACCAGATTAGCCAGATCAGCGCCCGAAAAGCCCGGCGTTCCGCGCGCCAGGATGGCCGGTTTTACGTCTTCGGCGATGGGCACCTTGCGCATGTGGACTTTCAGAATCTGCTCTCGCCCACGGATATCGGGTAGCGGCACCACCACCTGGCGGTCAAAGCGTCCCGGCCGCAACAGCGCTGGGTCGAGCACGTCGGGACGATTGGTCGCGGCGATGATGATGATGCCTTCGTTGCCGTCAAAACCGTCCATTTCAACCAACAACTGGTTCAAGGTTTGCTCGCGCTCATCATGCCCACCGCCCAGTCCAGCGCCGCGATGGCGACCGACGGCGTCGATTTCGTCAATAAAAATGATGCAGGGTGCATGCTTTTTGGCCTGCTCGAACATGTCTCGCACGCGGGAGGCACCAACGCCGACGAACATTTCGACAAAGTCAGAACCGGAAATCGTGAAGAACGGCACTTTGGCCTCACCAGCGATGGCCTTGGCGAG
>JANOXY010000471.1:0-27669 GCA_031418675.1 Pseudomonadota bacterium | reverse complement strand
CACGCTCGCCACGTGCGATGCGCGCCACCAGCGTGGCCAGGTCGGCATCACGGGCGGGCACTTGCCACGGCGCGAAGCTGCTCATGGTGGCATGATCTCAGCCAAAAAGGACGAGCCCGAATGGATGCTGGAGTGGCGCCTCAAAGCCTATGCCCGCTGGCAGACCATGCGCGAGCCGACCTGGGCGCACGTCCATTATCCGCCGATCGACTTCCAGGCAATCTCTTATTACGCCGCACCGAAGTCAGCCAAGGACAGACCCCAGAGTCTGGACGACGTCGATCCCAAACTGCTCGAAACCTACGAAAAGTTGGGCATTCCGCTTGAAGAACAGAAGATGCTGGCCGGCATCGCCGTCGACGTGGTGTTTGACAGCGTGTCTGTCCACACCACGTTTCGCAACAAGCTGGCCGAGGTCGGCGTCATCTTTTGCTCGTTCTCCGAAGCGGTGCGCGAACACCCCGAGCTGGTGCGCAAGTATCTCGGCACCGTGGTGCCGGTGGCCGACAACTACTACGCCGCACTCAACTCAGCGGTGTTTACCGACGGGTCCTTCGTGTACATCCCGAAAAACACCCGCTGCCCGATGGAGTTGTCGACCTACTTCCGCATCAATGCGATGAACACCGGGCAGTTCGAGCGCACCCTGATCATCGCCGACGAAGGCGCATACGTCAGTTATCTGGAAGGCTGTACTGCGCCGATGCGCGATGAAAACCAGCTGCATGCGGCCGTTGTTGAGCTGATTGTGCTGGACGATGCCGCGATCAAGTACTCGACTGTTCAGAACTGGTATCCCGGTGACGCCGAAGGTCGCGGCGGTATCTATAACTTCGTCACCAAACGTGGTGACTGTCGCGGCGCGCGTTCAAAAATTTCATGGACCCAAGTCGAAACGGGATCGGCTATCACTTGGAAATACCCGAGCTGCATCCTGAAGGGCGAGAACTCGGTCGGTGAATTCTACTCCGTCGCGCTGACCAACAATTTGCAGCAGGCCGACACCGGTACGAAGATGATCCACATCGGCCGTGGTACACGCAGCACCATTGTTTCCAAAGGTATTTCAGCGGGACGCAGTCAGAATGCCTATCGTGGTCTGGTGCGTATTGCCGCTGGCGCTGAGGGCGCACGCAATTACACGCAATGCGACTCACTACTGCTCGGTTCGAACTGTGCTGCGCACACCTTCCCGTATATTGAATGCAAAAACCCGACGGCGCAGATCGAACACGAAGCATCGACCTCCAAAATCAGTGACGACCAGTTGTTTTACCTGCGCAGCCGCGGCATCAAGCAGGAAGACGCAGTGAACATGATCGTCAACGGTTTCTGTAAGGAAGTGTTCAAGGAACTGCCCATGGAGTTTGCGGTGGAAGCGCAGAAATTGCTCGGTATCAGCCTCGAAGGTGCGGTCGGCTGATGCGAAAGTCCCGTACCACACGGAAATAGACATGCTAGAAATCAAGAATCTAAACGTAGAGGTCGCCGGCACGGAGATCCTGCGCGGCGTCAACCTGACGGTCAGGCCGGGCGAGACCCACGCCATCATGGGCCCTAACGGCTCGGGCAAGAGTACGTTGTCACATGTGCTGGCCGGGCGCGAGGGCTACACCGTTACTTCTGGCTCAGTGACCTTTAATGGTAAGTCCCTGCTCGAACTCGCGCCCGAAGAGCGTGCGGGAGAAGGCGTGTTCCTCGCCTTTCAATATCCGATCGAAATTCCCGGTGTCAACAACGTCTACATGCTCAAAGCTGCGCTGAACGGTATACGCAGCTACCGTGGCGAAAAAGAATTGAGCGCGGTCGAGTTCCTGAAACTCGTCAAGGCGCGGGTCAAGGCCATTGGTCTGGATGACAGCCTGTTAAATCGACCCGTCAATGCCGGCTTTTCAGGCGGCGAAAAAAAGCGCAACGAAATTTTCCAGATGAGCGTGCTGGAACCACGTCTGGCTATCCTTGATGAGACCGACTCGGGGCTGGATATCGACGCACTGAAAATCGTCGCCGAAGGGGTTAACTCGCTGCGGGACGGTGCACGCTCGTTTGTCGTCATTACGCATTACCAGCGTCTACTAGATTACATCGTGCCCGATTTTGTGCACGTGCTGGCCAAAGGGCGCATCATCAAGTCGGGCTCCAAGGACCTCGCGCTTGAGCTCGAAGCCCGCGGTTACGACTGGCTACTCGAAGAGGCGGTGGCCTGATGCCTTCACTCGCCACCGTAGCCGGCGACGCGTTAGCGAATTTGGAGCGGGTGCCGCCTACCGAACACGCTGCGCGCCTGAGCTCACTGCGGCGCGCGGCCGCTGCCCGGGTGCACGCGCAAGGCTTGCCAAGCATCGCGCTGGAGGATTGGAAGTACACCGCTCTGAGTGGACTGCAACAATCCACGATGCGCGCTGCCACCGGCGCCGATAGTTTGAGCGTTTCTCGGGCTGATCTCAGCGCGCTCGAATTGTCGACCACGAGTGCTCTGCGTGCAGTGCTGGTCAATGGATGTTTTCGCCCCGATCTGAGTAGTCTGGATGGCCTGCCGTCGGGTGTGCGTGTCCATAGCCTTGCTGAATTGCGCGCTAGCGATCCCGAGCGGCTCGCCTCGCTGCTCGAAGCCAACGTTGAGGCGGGTAGCACTTTTCAGGCGTTGAATACCGCGCTGCTGGATGACGGTGCTTTGATTGAGATCGACGCCGACGTGTACCTGCGTGAACCCGTGCATTTAATCATGCTGAGTGTGGGCCGCGAGCTATTGCGCGGGCCGCGCTTACTGGTGCGTGCCGAACGCAATAGTGAACTGCGCTTGATCGAGGAATACGTGAGTCTCGATAGCGCCAGCGGGCTGACCAACAGCGTCTGCGAAGTCACCCTCGGCACGGGCGCGTCGCTTTTCCACCATCGCCTCGCTAACGAATCGCAGGATAGCGCGCACATTGGTCGGGTCGCGGTCAGCGTCGCCGAGCGAGGCAACTATGTTTCCGATTCACTGGCCTTCGGTGGTCGACTGACACGCGTCGATATCGATGTCGCACTGCTGGGCCGTGGCGCACGCTGTCGTTTGAACGGATTGTTCGTAGCCGACGGTGAGCAACACATCGATCATCACACACGTGTTGAGCACCGCGTGGGTGACACCCACAGCAGCGAACTTTATCGCGGCATCCTCGCTGGTCGCAGCCGTGGGGTGTTCAATGGCAAGGTGGTCGTGGCCCGCGACGCCCAGCAGATCACGGCCCAACAGACTAGTAACAATCTGCTGTTGTCGCGGCAGGCCGAAATCGATACCAAACCCGAGCTCGAGATATACGCCGACGACGTCAGTTGCACCCATGGTGCGACGGTCGGCGAACTGGACAGTTCGGCGTTGTTCTATCTGCGTTCGCGCGGCGTCTCTACTGACACTGCACGTGCGTTGTTGACCTATGCTTTTGCCCAGAAAGTGGTGGATCAAATTCCCTTGCCGGGTGTGCGACGCTGGATAGAAACGCGCTTCCTCGGACACACCGACTACAGTCAATTACTCAGTGCACTGGATAACTCGTGAACGCCACCATCGCCTTTAACGACCGTCATTCGACACCAGGCTTCGACGTAGCGCGTGTGCGCGCCGACTTTCCGATTCTCGCGCGCAGTGTAAACGGCAAACCGCTGGTTTATGCCGACAACGCAGCGACGACCCAGAAACCGACGGTGGTGATCGAGCGTCTGCGGCACTATTACGAATTTGAAAACGCCAATATTCATCGTGGAGTGCATACCCTCAGTGCGGAGGCAACCGCTGCATTTGTACAAGCCCGCGTAACGGTCCAGCGCTTTATCAACGCGCGTGATTGCAGCGAGATAATTTTCACGCGTGGGACAACAGAATCCATCAATTTAGTTGCCCAGACCTGGGGCAGAAAAAACCTGCGTGCGGATGATGAGATTTTGATTTCAGAGCTTGAGCACCACGCCAACATCGTGCCCTGGCAGATGTTGTGCGAGCAGACCGGCGCGCGTTTGCGTGTCGCGCCGATCAACGAAGCCGGCGAAATCGAAATGGACAGGTTCGACGTGCTGCTTTCGGCACGCACGCGCTTAGTGGCCGTAGCCCACATCTCCAATGCGCTTGGCACGATAAATCCAGTAGAAGAGATCATCAAACGCGCCCACGCCGTCGGTGCGGTGGTGCTCATCGACGGTGCGCAGTCGATTATTCACAGCGCCATCGATGTGCAGGCAATGGGCTGTGATTTTTTCGCGTTTTCCGGACATAAAGCCCTCGGCCCGACCGGCATCGGGGTGTTGTACGGTCGCGCAGAATTGCTTGAGGCCATGCCGCCTTACCAGGGCGGCGGCGATATGATCAAAACGGTCAGCTTCGAACGCACCGAATACAACGATATTCCTTTCCGCTTCGAAGCAGGCACGCCGCATATCGCCGGTGCTCTAGGCCTGGCGAGCGCCCTGGAATATTTTGCTGCACTTGATGTGGCGGCCGTATTGGCCCATGAAGACACCTTGTTGGCGACAGCAACGGCGCGCGCACTAGCCATTACCGGCTTGCGCATCATCGGCCAAGCAGCGCAAAAGGTCGCGGTACTCGCATTCGAGATTCGCGGCGTGCATCCGCAGGATCTCGGCACCTTGCTTGATCATCACGGCGTTGCTATCCGGACCGGTCATCATTGCGCCATGCCGGTTATGCAGCACTATGGCGTGGTCGGTACCGCGCGCGCGTCGTTTGCGCTGTACAACACCGTCGCCGAAGTCCACACGGTGTTCGACGCCATTGAAAAAGTTCTGCCGATGCTGAGTGCTTGAACAAGGTGAGTATGAATCAACCAAATTTTTACGGGTCGCCCATAGCGTTATCGCGCGATTGTCCGGCGGTGATGATCCCGGAGGGTTCACCGGTGACCTTGGCTGCGGGTAGCGTGGTTTACGTTACCCAGGCGCTGGGTGGCGCAGTGACGGTTAACGCCAATGGCAATCTTGCCCGCATCGCCTCCGCCGATGTCGACGCCTTGGGCATGGAGGCCGCCACCTTGCCCGCTGAACAGGCGCAAGGCAACGCCGATGGAAGCGTTGATACAGACCTCATTTGGGAGCAATTATCGACCTGTTACGACCCGGAAATTCCCATCAATATCGTTGAGCTCGGCTTGATCTATCGCTGTGAAGTCAAAACTGCCGAGGACGGGCGCAACCGGGTAGAGATCGATCTGACTCTGACAGCACCGGGGTGCGGCATGGGGCCATTCCTGGTCGACGACGTGCGCTCCAAGGTTGCCCAGGTGCCAAACGTCAGCGACGTCGACATCGAGCTGGTTTTCGACCCGCCTTGGAACCAGGAAATGATGTCCGAGGTAGCGCGCCTCGAAACCGGTATGTATTGAAGCCTTACCGATGGGCGCCGCGACCTTGCGGCTTACCCACCCAACGCCGCGCTGTCGCGGCGCCGCATATACCACTCGAAATGGTGGCCTTAACCCCTTTAACCAGTATAATGGCGCCCGTTTTTAAGCGCTTTATCAAGAAGTTAGGGAGATAAATTCAGCATGGCCATAGAACGCACGCTGTCCATCATCAAGCCCGGTGCGGTGCGTGACAACCACATCGGCGGGATCGTCGCCAAGTTCGAAGCGGCAGGTCTGCGCGTGGTCGCTTCCAAAATGATCCGCATGAGCGAGGCCCAAGCAGGTGAATTTTATGGTGTTCACCGCGACAAGCCATTTTTTGGGGAACTCGTCGAGTTCATGACCTATGGTCCGGTGGTGGTTCAGGTTCTCGAAGGCGAGAACGCTATTCAAGCCAATCGTGATGTGATGGGGGCGACCAACCCCGCCAATGCGGCGCCGGGAACCATCCGGGCCGATTTTGCGACCAGCATCACCGAGAACGCCGTGCACGGCTCCGACGGCCCGGATACGGCCCGCAGCGAAATCAGCTTCTTCTTCAAGGACAGCGAGATCTTCTCGCGTAGCTGATCCCATGTCCGCCACCGCGCCAGTCAACTTGCTCAACTTCGATGCCACTGGCCTCGGTGCCTACTTCGAGAGCATAGGCGAGCGCGGCTTTCGGGCTACCCAGATAATTAAATGGGTGCATCAGCTTGGCATCGTGGATTTCGATGCGATGACCAATCTGAGTCGCGTTCTGCGTGAGCATTTGCGCGATCAGAGCGAGATACGCCCACCGGAAATCGTGTCCGAACAACTTTCGAGTGATGGCACCCGCAAATGGTTAATGCGGGTCGGTAACGGCAATTCGATCGAAACGGTATACATTCCTGAAGGTGAGCGCGGCACCCTATGCGTGTCCTCGCAGGTGGGCTGTCCCCTCGAATGTGCTTTCTGTGCAACAGCCCGCCAGGGTTTCAGCCGCAATCTGAGCACAGCGGAAATCATCGGTCAGGTGTGGCTGGCCGCGCGCGCCCTGGGTCAGACCCCCAAAATCGGTCGCCACATCACCAATGTCGTGATGATGGGCATGGGCGAACCGCTGCTGAATTTTGACAACGTCGTGCCGGCCATGCGTCTGATGCTTGACGATAACGCCTACAATCTCGCGCGCAAGCGTGTCACCTTGAGCACCGCCGGGATCGTGCCCGGTATCGACAAACTCGCCGCCCACTGTCCGGTGAGTCTGGCAGTGTCCTTGCACGCGACCAACGACGAGTTGCGTGACCGTCTCGTGCCTATCAACCGCAGCTACCCGATTGCCGAATTGATGGCGGCTTGTAAGCGTTATGCGTCTTGCAATCCCCACGCCGAGATCACCTTCGAATACGTGATGCTGAAAAGTATCAACGACAGTGTTGCCGAAGCCCGCGCATTAATACGCCTGTTGCAGGGTCTACCTGCCAAGGTCAATCTGATTCCTTTTAATCCGTTCGCCGATGCCGGTTTCGAGCGCTCTACCGACGTGGCCATTAACGCCTTTCGCGATAAGTTGTCGCGTTCCGGTATCGTGACCGTGACGCGCAAGACCCGCGGTGACGATATCGCAGCGGCATGCGGTCAGCTGGTAGGTGAAGTCCAGGCTCGTGCGCGTCGTCATCAGCGCCCGGCAACGCACGGCGCCGCTGTCACGCAGGAGATAATCTGATGTGTAAACACGCACATGTGATGACCGTTCTGCTGCTGAGCGTGGCGCTGGTTGGCTGTCAGTCGACCTCCACCGTCACTAAACCTGTCAGCGACCGTGCCAAGCTCGCGGAAATCAATACCGAACTTGGCGGACAGTACCTCAGCAGCGGCGAGTACCAGATCGCGATGGACAAGCTCAATAAAGCCATCGAGCTCAACCCTCGCTTCGTCGATGCGCATGCCACACTGGGCCTGCTCCACAGCGTCCTTGGTCAATACGATAAAGCTGAAGCCAGCTTCAAGCAGGCGCTGCGAATCGAGCCGAACAATTCGGCCGCATTGAACAATTACGGCCAGTTCCTGTGTCAGCGCGGGCGCCATGAAGAAGGCCAGAAAACCATCATGAAAGCGGTCGAAAATCCACTCTACCGTAACGCCGAAAATGCCTATTACAACGCAGGTGTGTGTGCACTGACGGGCGGCCAAGTCGATCAGGCCGACGCCAATTTTCGCAAGGCTTTGGAACTCGATCCGCGTTTGGCCCCGGCACTGTTACAGATGGCGGACTTGAGTCTGCAGCAGCAACATGCCCTGCAGGGGCGCGCTTACCTGCAGCGCTACGCGTCCGTAGCGCCGCCCAATGCGCGCTCCTTATGGTTGGGCATTCAGATCGAACGTGAACTCGGCGATCGCGATGCCGAGGCGAGCTACGGATTGCAACTCGAGAAGAACTTTCCCGACTCGCCGCAAACGAAGCTGCTGCTCGAATCGAAGCCCAAGTGACCGACCCGACAGTAGTAGAGTCCGAGCGGTCGTCAAAAGAACTGCTGGAAGGCGGCATTGGCGCCACTTTGCGACGGGCGCGCGAACTGCGCAACTTGAGCGAGATCGATCTTGCGCGCAGTCTGCGCCTCGAACCACGCATCATCCGCGCCCTGGAAAACGAGCGATTCGACGAGCTTCCTGCGCCAGCCTTCACCCGCGGTTATCTGCGTGCGCTGGCAAAAGAGCTGGGGCTCGATGGTGGCAGGCTGCTAATGCTGTTTGACGCTAAAGGCGTGCATGAAGCCCCGCAACTGGCAGATTTCGAATCGCGCGCACCACTGGAAATCACCAGTGACAGCCGCATTGTGCGCTACACCACCCTGGTGCTGGCGGTCGCCATGTTGGTGATGGTTGCGCTCTGGTGGCGCTCCCATCGAGAGTCGTTTTCGATGCTCGAGTACCTCACCAAAAACAACCCGGGCGCCGTGGAGCCGATTCCGCCGACGGCACCGCTGTCCTATCAATTCGAACAGGTGGCGCATTCCGAAGATCCCTTTTTCCGCGCACCTGATGTTGAGGCGCCGTTGACGGCCGATACGAGCTCGGAGCCGTCCGCCAACGTAAGCAGTTCAATTTTCGAGCCCGACAGCAGCGCTGCGGCCGACGTCGTTATCAATTCCAGCGCGGACGCGTGGGTCGAAGTGCTCGACGCCGGCGGTGCGCGGCTTTTTTACAATCTGGTCAGGCCGGGCAACGAGGTCCGCATCACGGGTAAACGCCCCTACACACTGGTGATCGGCAATGCACCGGCAGTGCGTTTGTCATTTGCTGGCAAGGCCATCGATCTTGCGCCGTTGGCACGCGAGGGGGTGGTAAAAACCATCTTGGGTAGTGTCGGGTCGCCAGTTCCGGAGATCGGTCGCGAATGAACACGCATCTGCAGGCAGTTCGCGGCATGAACGACATCGTGCCGCCGATGAGCGCCGCCTGGCGGGAATTCGAATCGACCGTAGCGGCCTTGCTGAGCAGCTACGGTTACGGGGAGATCCGCCTGCCTTTAGTCGAACAATCGGCAGTCTTCAAACGCTCGATCGGCGACGCCACGGACATTGTGCAGAAGGAGATGTACACCTTTGACGATCGCAATGGCGATAGCCTGACTTTACGCCCCGAAGGTACGGCCGGATGTGTGCGTGCAGTGCTGCAAAACGGTCTGTTGCAGCACACTCCTCTGCGCCTGTGGTATGTCGGACCGATGTTTCGTCATGAACGTCCACAACGGGGGCGTCATCGTCAGTTTCACCAGATCGGCGTCGAAGCTTTTGGTGCGGTGGGCCCGGATATCGATGCCGAAGTCATACTCATGACGGCACGCTTGTGGCGTACGCTCGGCATTGGCAATTTGCGTCTCGAAATGAATTCCTTGGGATCGGGCGCGGCCCGCGCACGCTACCGCGAAACCTTGACCACCTATTTCCGTGATCACTTTGATGCGCTAGATCAGGACTCCCGCGATCGTCTTGAGCGCAACCCTTTGCGTATTCTCGACAGCAAAAATCCGGCGATGCGCGAACTCATCGAGGGTGCGCCGTCATTAGTCGACCATCTCGATGACGAATCACGTGACCATTTTGAGGTGTTGTGCGCGACCTTGGTGGCCAACGGCATTGAAGTGCATCGTAACCCGCGCTTGGTGCGCGGACTCGACTACTACTCCAAAACGGTTTTTGAGTGGATAACCAGCGAACTAGGCGCCCAAGGCACGGTCTGTGCCGGAGGTCGCTACGACGCCCTCGTTGAGTTAATGGGCGGTAAGCCGACCCCAGCCATTGGTTTTGCCATGGGCGTGGAGCGTCTGCTGGAGTTGCGCGCCACCCACAGTCAGCCGTCAAACGGCCCCGCCGTTTATGTCAGTGCGACGGGCGAACACCTGGACGCCGAAGCCGTGCGCCTGGCCGAGCTATTGCGGACGCGTCTACCGGCCATGCAAATTGTTTTGCATGTTGGTGGGGGCAGTTTGAAATCACGCATGAAAAAGGCTGACAAGTCCGGCGCAATGATCGCCTTGTTGCTCGGCGAAGACGAGTTGGCAAGTGGCACCGTTACCGTTAAGCCCTTGCGCGGTGATGGACCGCAGACGACCCATACTCGGGACGAGCTGGCCGCGGTGTTGGAAACACGTTGTCGCTGAACCACCGGGCAGCACCCGCCGTCGGTGCCCGGGATAGCGAGGATTGCGGCTATAATCGAGGCCCGATTTACACAGCAGACCGACGCCTGTACGGCGGAGAAAAGGCCTTATGGACGCTTACGTTTCAGAACAGGAACAGGTTGAACAAATTCGCCGCTGGTGGAAAGACAACGGCAAGGCGCTGCTGCTTGGCTTGACGCTCGGCATCGGTGGATTGGCTGCTTATCGTTACTGGGACGCCACCAAGACCACGATGGCCGAGAGCGCCTCGCAAAATTACGATCAGCTCATCCAGCTGGCCACCGCGCAGAAACTCGATGACGCAATGACGGCCGGACATACGATCATCGAGTCGTATCCGGATTCGGTCTACGCTAAATTGAGTGCGCTTTTGATCGCCAAAATTGCGGTCGAAAAACACGATTACAGCCAAGCCAAGGCCGAGCTGCAACGCTTGCTGGACAGCGATGGCCGTGGCGAATTGGCCAATATCGCACGCGAACGTCTGGCGCGCTTGTTGCTGGCGGAAGGCAAGCCCGACGAAGCCTACAAGCTCCTTGAGGCGGTGCCAGAGCTCGCAGGAGAGAGTGCTTCGTCGGAACTGCGAGCGGATGTACTCGCCGCCCGCGGCGACATTGATGGCGCCCGGGCCAAGTATCTCGAAGCGCTGGCGACGGCCGACAAGCTTGGGCTCGATCGCGAACTAATTCAGCTCAAGCTCGATAACCTGGCAATCCCGGCGCCGGCCAAGCGTGGCGGTCCCTGAGTATGGGTTTCCTGTTACGCGCGCTGGTGTTGACGGTGTTGATCGCGGGACTCACATCCTGTCAGACGACCAAGAACCTCATCCTTCGCGAGTCCAGCAATGCGGTGAAACCGAACGAACTCGAAGCGTTTGAGTCGCGCCTGCAGGTCGAAAAACTTTGGTCTGATCGCATCGGCAAGGGCTCCGACAAACATTACCTGAAGCTCACGCCGGCGGTGTTTGGTGAACGCCTGTTTGTCGCCGATCGCTACGGTCATCTGATGGCCACCGTGCTCTCGACCGGTAAGGAAGAATGGAAAATTTACGATAAAGACGTGCAATACACCGGTGGCCCCGGTGGAGGTGACGGGCTGGTGCTGATGGGCACGGGTGATGGGCGCGTTATCGCGCGCGAAGCCGATACGGGCAAGGTGCGTTGGGTGGCTAAGGTCTCCAGCGAAGTGCTGGCTGCACCGACCGCCGGTGACGGTGTGACGGTAGTGCGCACCGGCGACGGACGGCTCTACGGTCTCAACTCCGCGACCGGCGCGGAACTGTGGGTATACGAACGTTCGGTGCCGACCCTGACCCTGCGCGGGATCGCGCCCCCAGTTATCGATGCTGATCTAGCTTTGGCCGGTTTTGATAACGGTCGCTTGGCGGCGGTCAGCTTGAAATCCGGCAAGATGGTATGGGAAAGCCCGTTGGCGGTACCTACCGGACGCTCCGATCTCGAACGCATGGTCGATGTCGACGCACCACCGGTGGTGGTCGGTACCATGGCTTACGACGCAAGCTTTCAGGGCGCCATCGTGGCCTTGTCCATTGCCGACGGCAAAATCCTGTGGACGAGGGAAGTGTCCTCCTACGGGGAACTGTCGGTGGGGGATGATCGTGTTTATGTCACCGACGACAAGGGCGTGATTTGGGCCTTGGAAGCTCAAACCGGCAAATCCGTGTGGAAGCAGGAAGCACTCGCCAATCGTTTTGTTACCGGGCCGGTCTTTTTCCAGGGGCACGTTGTAGTGGCCGATTTCGAAGGCTACGTTCACTGGCTCGATGCCGCTACCGGCGAGTTTGAGTTTCGTGAGCAGGTCACGAAAGAGCCGATCATCGCTCCTGCCATCCATTCCGGCGGCATCGTATTGTTTGAATCAACGACGGGCCAACTCGTCGCCATGCGTCCGCGTTGAGCGAAGATTGTGACGGCGCGCTGCCACCGTCGTGAACGACGCGTGCCACGCCGGAGTCCCGCATGTCTGAGATGAAACCTTTCGCTGGCGAAGGCGGTAAACCGACCATCGCCATCGTCGGGCGGCCCAATGTCGGCAAATCGACACTCTTCAACCGCCTGACCCGCTCGCGCGAAGCCTTAGTTGCCGACGTGCCGGGACTCACCCGCGATCCCAAGGTGGGCATAGGGCGGGTGGGTGAGGCCGGCTACATCGTGGTTGATACCGGTGGTATCGACGGCAGTCCGGACGATGAGCTCGGCCAGCAGGTCAGCGAACAGGCCTTGACCGCTGCGCGGCTGTGCGATGCCGTGATTGTGATGGTCGACGGTCGCGCGGGCATCAATGCCAGCGACGAGGAGATCGTAAAAACATTGCGTGAAACCGGCACGCGCGCGGTATTGGCGGTCAACAAGGCTGAGGGCCGCGAAACCAATCTTGCGCTGGCCGAATTTGCGACCTTGGGCATCGCGCGTGGTTATGCCATTTCTGCTGCTCACGGCGATGGCGTAACGGCGATGATCGAGGACATCACAGCCGGCTGGCCGTCCCGTGAGTCCTACGACCGCGAAGACCGCAGTGGGCGGGTGCGCATCGCCGTTATCGGCCGACCCAATGTCGGCAAATCGACGCTGGTCAATCGTATTCTCGGCGAAGAGCGCATGATCACCTCCAATGTGCCGGGTACAACCCGCGATGCGGTCGATAGTGATTTCGAACGGCGTGGTCGCGGCTACACCATTATCGACACCGCTGGCCTGCGCAAACGCGGTCGTACCCATGGCATCGAAGAAAAATTCAGTGCGATACAGACCTTAAACGCCCTCGAACGCACCCAGATTGCGCTGCTCCTGATCGATGCCCACGACGGCTTGACCGAACAGGATCTGCACCTGCTCGGCATGGTGTTGGACAGTGGTCGCGCGCTGGTGGTGGTGATCAATAAATGGGACGGCTTGACAACCGATCAGCGCGAACACATCCGCCGCGAGATCGATCGACGCCTGCGCTTCGCTAAATTTGCCGAGGTGCGTTGTATCTCAGCGCTGCATGGCAGCGGCGTAGGGGATTTGTTTTCGGCCGTAGAGGCCGCCTGGGAATCGGCTTTCGCCGCGCCCCGGACCCATGATTTGACCGAATTGTTGTCGCAGGCCGTGACCGCTCACCCACCGCCGATGGTGCACGCCCGGCGCATTAAAATGCGCTATGCCCATCTCGGTGGCCGCAATCCGCCGACCATCGTCATCCATGGCAATCAGGTCAATGATGTGCCACAAAGTTACAAGCGCTATCTGGAGAATTTCTTTCGCGAAAAGCTCGACCTGGTCGGCACGCCCATCGCGCTCGAATTCCGGCAAGGTGACAATCCTTATGCGGGCCGACGTGTCAACTTGAATCAACGGCAGCAGGAGAAGCGTCGTCGTCTGATGAGCCACGTCAAGAAAAAAGGCAAATAGACCTAAGCCATCCCGCCATACGCCCGCGAGCGTCTCAATGCGCGCAGCGCGAGCAAATCAGAGTTTATTTTTCAGCAGACGCGCACTGCATGTTTGTCTCGCCAACCTCGTACCAGGGTAAGGGCTCATGCTGATTGGCGATGTGCCAGCAAGTATGTGCCGGGGCGCGCGCGCGCAGGCACGCGGCAACCAAGGCCGGACTATTGGTCTTTTCACTCAAGTGGGCCGCGACCAGCGTGCGTAGTCGGCTCAAATCAAGTTGCTCCAGCATGGCCGACGCCTGCCTATTGCTGAGATGGCCATAGGGCCCGCCGATGCGTTCGCGCAGAGAGGGTGGATAAACGCTACCGGCGAGCAAATCGAGATCGTGGTTGAATTCCAGCACCAGCCCATCAAGACCGGTAAATTCGCGCAGCAAATGGGGTGTTACCTGGCCAACGTCGGTCAAGATGCCGAGCCGCCATTCGCCGTCATCGAGCACAAACTGACAGGGCTCACGGGCATCGTGTGGTACCAGTACCGCATTCACCGTGAACGTGCCAAATTCGATGCTGCGGTCAGGGATCAGATAGTCGATGCCGTAAGCGTTGACGAGACGATCGGCGGCCGCTAACTTTGTGCCACGGCTGGTCAGGATCGGAATGCGATATTTGCGTGACACCGCGGCGGCACCGGCGATGTGGTCGTCGTGCTCATGGGTGAGCACGATGGCGCTGAGTGCAGTCGGCGGAAAGTTGATGAGACCTAAGCGCCGCTCAAGCTGACGCACCGAGAGCCCACAGTCGATAAGCAGTGCGTGGGCGCCGTGCACCACCAGCGTTGCGTTACCGGCGCTACCACTACCGAGTACGGAAAAACGCATCGGTAGTCGTGTAGCGAGTCGCTGCTAGCCCTGTCCGCCGTTTAAAGCCTCGCGAAGCTTCTTCAGAAGCGTCGCGGCTGCGTCGCCGGTTTCCCAGCGCCCATCGCGATCAAGTACCACCACTTCGGTCTTGGCGCCGACGCCGGTCAGGCTGACCTGCAATTCCTTGGCGCCGTCACGGTTCCAGAATTTGAGCTTGGATAAAGTGCCGGATTCGCTCCCGCTGCCTTCAACCTTGACGATGTAAACACCACGGCCTTTGTCGGAATCCTTGATCTGTGCGCCAACCTGCTCAAGTGCGGCGCCTGTGCTTTTCCAGGCAAGGGCAAACTCTTCGGCCACACTGAGGTAGGTTTTACCGCCACCAACGGTGACAATATCTGCGTGGTGCTCACCACCGCTGGAGTCCGCCGCGCTGGCTGGGGCTTCGGCCGGGGCTGTCGTTTGCACCTCGGTACTCGCTGCGGTGGCCCCCACCACTGCCGTACCCTGGCCGGCAAGATAGGCTTGCAGGTTCTCCGCCATCTTGCCCTCGGCCGCGACATCGCGCGCCTTACGCTGCCAGTCAAGCTGTTCGCCCTTAGGGCTTAATTCCTGGGCTTCCTGGGAGAGATACAGCACCGTCGTTGCCACATCGCTACCGGCCTCGGCGAAGAGTTTGAACTTATGTCGTGACAGCTTGGCTTCGTCTTCCGACCAGCTCGTCTCGATGACACCCAGATCGGCGTCGTCAAGTTCGAGCTTGTAACCCTGGGTCGGCCAGAAATCGCGAAGTTTTGTCCACACCTGTGCAGGCGTGCCAACGATTGTTACTACGTGCTCGTTCTCCTGGGCGCGTACTGCCGCGGGAGCAGCAGCAGCAGCACCAGCACCAGCACCAGCACCAGCAGCCTCCTCCTGGGGCTTGTCCGCTACAGCACCACTTTGACGCTCCGCTCGCCGCTCCTGGAAGGTTGAGTATTTGGCGGTTTTGCCACCTTCAGGGATCGCCATGCGGTCTTTGATCGCTTCCGTACTGAGCTCCGGTGGCACTTCAAGATCGGGCAGCGTCTGAGCCTTCAGATAGTCCTTACGCGAATCTGGCAGAACCTTATCGAGTTTGGGCACCAGTTTGCTGCAACCACTCAGGGCGATAGCGATCAATACGCACGCAAGTGCGGTTCTAGACATAAACATAATTCCTCGTTTCAGGGCTGTCGGCGTCAGGTCGCTCAGGTGCGACAGGCTATTCCCGCGTGACGCATCGCTTCGCGCACCACCGGCTGATACTGCGCCGACAACCACGTCAGCGGCAGACGTATGCCGGCATCCAGCAGGCCCATGCGTTCCACCGCCCACTTCACCGGGATGGGGTTTGCTTCGACAAACAAGTCGCGATGCAGTGCTTGCAACTTATCGTCGATTTCACGGGCGCCAGCTGCGTCACCTCCAGCAGCCAAGACACATAAATCGTGCATGAGTTTCGGCGCGACGTTGGCGGTCACAGAAATAACGCCGTGCCCGCCGGCAAGAATGAATTCTCGGGCAGTCGCGTCATCGCCACTGAGCAGAAGGAAATCCTTGCCACATTGCTCGCGAATCGCGCTCACACGGCTCAGATCGCCGGTCGCTTCTTTGATCCCGACGATATTCGCAATCCGTGCCAGGCGTGCGACCGTTGCCGGTTGCATGTCGCAGGCTGTGCGGCTGGGTACGTTATAGAGGATCTGCGGGATGTCGACCGCTTCAGCAATGGCCTTGTGGTGCAAATACAAGCCTTCCTGAGTCGGCTTGTTGTAGTAGGGCGTAACCAGCAGGCACGCGTCCGCGCCTGCCAACTTGGCGTGACGCGTCAGGCGGATTGCCTCGTGGGTGGAGTTTGCGCCCGTGCCCGCAATGACGGGGATGCGTGCATCGACCAGTTCCACCACGCGTCGGATGGTCGCGAGATGTTCTTCCTCATTTAACGTCGACGATTCGCCCGTGGTGCCAACCGCAACGATGCCGTCGGTGCCGTTCTCGACGTGAAACTCCACGAGCCGCGCGAGTGCGCGATCGTCGAGCGCCGTCTCGGCGTGCACCCCCGCGTGCATCGGGGTCACAAGCGCGACGATGCTGCCGGTGATAGTTCGCATGCGAATATCCTTGAAAACAACCAGTTATGGTATCCATTGCGATCGGCCGGGACAAGCGCGCGAATTTTTATAGATGACAGTCGAGCCATCTTGCGCCAGCGCTTGCCCCATGCGGTAAGGAGCGTGCACAATTGCCGCCCTTGCTAGCCGCACACGCGAATCATATTACCTCCTGAATGCAGAATCTCGTCGCCATCTCGGCCATGGGCGCAAACCGCGCCGGGCTGATCGAACCCATCGTTCGAGCTATCCGTGAGTGTGGATGTGCCATCGCCGAAAGCCGCATGTCAGTCATGGGTGATCGCTTCGCGATGATGGTGCTCTTGTCGGGCACCTGGGACGCGATCGCCAAGATCGAAAATCTTTTGCCAAGGCTGCAACAAGACCTCGACATAACGATCACCTCACAGCGAGCTTCGGCGCGCCCGCCGGCCCACAACCTCATGCCCTACGCGGTCGAGGTCATCGCCGTCGAGCAGGCGGGTATCGTGCACCAGATTGCACAGTTTTTTGCACGCCGCGATATCAATATCGAGGATATGTATTCCGGCAACTATGCCGCGGCCCACACCGGCACACCGATGTTCTCGTTGCATATGACCATCAGCATTCCGACCAATATCTCGATTGCCGGCATGCGCAGCGATTTCATGGATTTCTGTGACCAACATAATCTCGACGCGATCATGGAGCCGGTCAAGTAGAGACTTGAGCCGCGCTGGAACGCCGCCTTCGCGAGTATTCCGATGTCCGATGCATTGCGCACTTATGTGCTCGACACCAACGTCCTGATCCACGATCCCTCGGCTCTATTCCGATTTGCCGAACATCGTTTGTTCATCCCGATGGTGGTGTTGGAGGAATTGGACGCCACCAAAAAAGGCATGTCGGAAGTCGCTCGCAACGCCCGTCAAGCGAGCCGTTTTCTTGATCAGATCATCGGCGATGCCGATGCCAGTCTAATCGCTGCCGGTCTGCCACTCGAAATCTCTGGTCCCAGCAATAATGACCAGCGCGCGAGTGGGCGCTTATTCCTGCAGACCCAGCCCCTCAAGCTAGTCACGTTGAGCGGCCTCGCCAGCAAGACCCCCGACAACAGCATTCTTGAGACCGGGCTCGCGCTCAAGAGTATCGGTCAATGGGGCAACGTCATCCTGGTCTCGAAGGACATCAATCTGCGCATCAAGGCGCGCGTGCTGGGCATGCCAGCCGAAGACTATTACAACGATAAAGTCCTCGACGACATCGACTTGCTCTATACCGGCGCGCAGGAGATGCCCGCTGACTTCTGGACCCGCTGTCAGAACGACGTGAAGTGCTGGAAGCAGGATAGCGACACCTACTACAGCATTCCGCTTGGCATCGTCACACCCGCCATCCCCAACGAATTTGTCTACGTCGCGGGCGACGAAGAATTGGAACTGGTGGTCGTGCGCGAGGAGCAGGGCAAGGTCGTGCTGCGGCAGGTGCGCGACTTCCGGCAAGCGCGTAATTCTGTGTGGGGCGTCACTGCCCGCAATCGCGAGCAGAACTTTGCGCTGAATCTGCTGATGGATCCGGAGATCGAGTTCGTCTCGCTGGTGGGCACCGCCGGTACCGGCAAGACCTTGCTCGCGCTGGCCGCCGGTCTTGCGCAATGCATGGAGCAGCGCCGTTATCGCGAGATCATCATCACGCGCGTGACAATTCCGGTCGGCGAGGATATTGGTTTCCTGCCTGGCACCGAAGAGGAAAAAATGACCCCCTGGATGGGCGCACTCATGGATAACCTCGAAGTGCTGTCCGAATCGGACGAAGGCGGCGAATGGGGCCGCGCGGCAAGCAACGATCTGCTCCAGCATCGCATCAAGATCCGGTCCTTGAATTTTATGCGCGGTCGCACGTTTCTGAACCGCTACGTGATCCTGGACGAAGCACAGAATCTGACGCCCAAACAGATGAAGACGCTCATTACCCGCGCGGGACCCGGCACCAAGTTTGTCTGTCTCGGTAACGTTGGCCAGATCGATACGCCCTACCTTAGCGAAACCACTTCGGGTCTCACGTATGTGGTCGATCGTTTCAAGTCTTGGGCACATGGTGGCCATGTCACCCTGCGCCGCGGTGAACGTTCGCGTTTAGCCGATTACGCCAGCCAGCATCTCTAGCCGCGCGCGGGCCACGCCGGCCCCCGCGAGCTTGTTATGATGGCGCTGCGGTCCGGCCGCACGCGGTGGCTCTTCCCTGCATGCCACCCTCGGAGTCTGCCCGCGCGAGGATTTGTGTGGCTGACACTTTCAACTTCGTCACTACGTTGTCCGTGCTAGAACTGGCGCAGGCGCTCGGTCTTGCCTCGCCCATCGAGCGCGTGACGCACAGCAGCGGTGCCCTGGTAGTGCTCGATAGTCCTGCCTTAGCGCTGCGCCGGCACGATCGGTTTCTGACGCTGGCGAGCGAGGCCGGCGAACCCCGCCTCAGCCTGCGCCGTCTGAAACACCCCACGACCGTGGTTGCAGCCGGCCCCGTGCGTATCCCCGACGCCGTGCGCGACATCCGTGACCAGCCTCTGCGCGCGCGCTTGGAGAAGCGGATGGGCGACGGCCGCTTGGTCGTGGTGCAACACTGGCAAACCCATGGTTTGCGCCATGCCTACCGTAACGACGACGGCAAAGTTGAGTGCATGCTGGTCGCACAACAATATATCGCGTTCGCACCCAACGGCCCGTCGAGTCCGGTATTTGTCGAACTGCGGGCCCAACGCGGCTACGAGCACGAAACGGCCAGCGTGGCGCGCGACCTTGCCCAACAGCTGCGCTTGTCGATACAGGACGGTGATGTGCTTGAACTGTTGGAGGAGTTGCAGGTCGCGGCCGCCACCAGCCAATGCACAGATGCGCCGCCCCTGCACCGTACCGCAGCTGCCACCGTGCTAGCTTCATGGCTGCTCAACCACCACACCATGATGAACGCGCTGGTGACCCGCGGGGTCGCACTCGAAGCCGATCAACTCCACGCACTCCGGGTTGCGATGCGCCATTCGCGTTCGCTGTTGCGCGCTTATCGAGATGTGCTGGGTCGTGACGTCGAACGCCATTTCCAACACGAGTTTCGCTGGCTCTCCACCGCTACCAGCCGCTTGCGCGACATCGACGTATTGCTTGCCGGCGTGCGTGCACCCGCCGTCGATTACGCCACACTCACCAACCGTGAGCGCGAACGGCTGCTGAGTTTTCTGGAACGCGAAAGGGCGCGCGACGCGCGGCGACTGCAGGGCGTACTGGACGCCAGCCGCTACCGGCGCTTACGCCAGACCTGGCCGCTGGTGCTGGCGATGGCGATCAATCAAGTACCGCTGGTTACGCCGCCGATCGCTGCGCTGGCCGCGGCAGCTATCGGCCGGGCACTCGCGCAGCTGCGACGGGATATCATCGCAGTCGATGCACATTACACGCCGAGCGCCGCGCACAAACTGCGCAAGCAGTGCAAACGGGTACGCTACCTCGTCGCGCCTTGCGAGAGTCTGTATCCTCGCGAGCAAGTCGCTTGGGCGCAGAGTGGTTTGAAACAATTGCAGTCCGTGCTCGGCGAGAGCTGTGATCGTTACGCCCAACTGGCGCTGTTTGAAGGCCACCTGTGGCGCCGCGCCAAAGGGCACCCCGCGATCCGCGCCGCCTTGCGCAGCGCGCGCCTGGTACTGCGCCAGCGACTGACCGTCAGCGAAGTCAGCTTTGTGCTCGGCGCGCTGCATGAATTCGAAGCGGGTGGATACCCGGCGACTTTGGAATCGTTGCTCAAAATGCCTGACCCATGAAAGTTATCGCCACCTACAATCTCAAAGGCGGAGTCGGCAAAACCGCAGCGGCGGTGAATCTTGCCTATATCGCTGCGCGAACCGGCTTGCGCACCCTGTTGTGGGACCTCGATGCTCAGGGCGCGGCGAGCTTTTACCTGCGCGTGCGCCCGGGCTTACCCGGCGGCGCCGCGGCCTTGCTCGAAGACAAGCGCGGTCTCGCGCGCGCGATCCGCGCCACCGACTGTCCCAACCTTGATCTGATACCCGCCGATTTTTCTTTCCGCAATCTCGACGTCGAGTTGCGTGACTACAAGAAGTGCACCGTGCGCCTGCGCCGCATGCTACGTGAGCTGGAAGACGACTACGACCTGGTGTTCGTCGACAGTGCACCGAGCATGTCGACCGTGTCAGAAAACATCCTGAACATGGCCGATCTGCTGCTGGTGCCTTTGATCCCTACCCATCTCTCGTTGCGCGCTTATGATCAGCTGGTTGCATTTCGTGCCGAGCAGCCCGACAGCCGCGCATTAATTCTGCCGTTCTTTTCCATGGTCGACCGTCGTAAACGCTTGCATCGCGAACTGATTATCGAATTCGCCCGCACCCAGCCCGATTTGCTGCGCAGTTATATTCCTTACGCCGCTGAGATCGAACGGATGGGTGAACACCGCGCGCCGGTCAATGCCTATGCTGACACCTCGGCAGGTGGCCGCGCCTTTCTCGCCCTGTGGGCGGCGCTTTGTGAACGCCTCGAGTTCGCGAGCGCGCCACAGCCAGCCAATGGCTGACACTGAGCTCGCGGCGCACACCGATCTCGTCGGCGAGGCCGTGTGCGCGTTGCAGCAGTGGGCACTGGAACTGGGTTTTCAGCAATGCGCTGTCGCGCATCTGGAACTCGCGGCGGACAATGAGCACTTGAATGATTGGTTGGCGGCCAACTACCACGGTGGAATGGCCTATATGCGCGAGCGCGCCAGCTTGCGCGCCGCACCCGCGACCCTGGTGCCGGGCACGCTGTCGGTCATTTCTTTGCGCATGGACTACCTGCCAGAGCCGCTCACCAAGACCTGGGCGCAGCTCGAGAACGCCGAGGGCGCATACATTGCGCGCTACGCATTGGGCCGCGACTATCACAAGACCATCCGCCAACGTTTGCGCCAGCTTGCCGAGCGTTTGAGCGAGCTCATCGGCGCGTTTGGCTATCGCGTGTTCAGCGATAGTGCGCCGGTACTCGAACGGGCCTTGGCGCGTAATGCCGGCCTCGGCTGGATAGGCAAGCACACCAATCTGATAGCGCGTCACGAAGGGTCGTTGTTTCTACTTGGGGAGATCTATACCGATCTGCTGCTGCCGACATCCACCGTCGAGCAGAGCGATCATTGCGGTAGTTGCAGCCGCTGTATCGACGTCTGTCCGACGGCCGCGATCGTCGCGCCCTACCGTCTCGATGCGCGCCGCTGCATCTCCTATCTCACCATCGAAAGTGCCGAGCCCATTCCTGAAGAGCTGCGTCCTTTATTGGGCAATCGTGTGTTCGGCTGTGATGATTGCCAACTGGTGTGCCCATGGAACCGCTACGCGCGTCAGAGCGAGGTGCTTGACTTTGCACCCCGCCATGGCCTCGATAGCGCCAGCCTGATTGAGCTGTTCGCCTGGAGCGAAGCGGATTTCGAACAACGCACACGCGGCTCGCCGCTGCGTCGCATCTCGCACCAGCAATGGTTGCGTAACCTCGCCGTAGGACTGGGCAACGCCCCATCCACACCGGCGCTACGGGCGGCACTGGCAGCACGCGCCGAACATCCTTCGGCGCTGGTGCGCGAACATGTGGCGTGGGCATTGGCGCAGCACGAATTACACTTAAATGGCGAAATGCCGCTGATCCAGGCATGACGGCTCATCCCGATATCAACCAACAGACCTACGACTGGTGCGCACGCGCCTTCGAGCAAGTGCGCAAGGTGCTGGGATTGCGTATCAAGATGCACCACGAGCGTCACCAGTTGGACGGTGGGGAGATTTTTCTATTCAATCATTTTGCGCGGATGGAAACTTTCATCCCGCAATATCTCATTTACCAGGAGACGGGCCAGTTGTGCCGCTCCATTGCCTCAGCGGAATTTTTTGCGCGCGACGATCGCTTCGCCCGCCTGTTACGCGACCTGGGTGTAGTGCCCAACGATCATCCGAGTCTTATGGAGGTGCTGGCGCGCGATGTGTTGCGTGGCCGTAAAGTGGTGGTATTTCCTGAAGGTGGCATGGTAAAGAATCGCCAGGTCATCGACGAGCGCGGGGACTACAGCGTTTTTTCCCGCCACGCGCAGACACGACGCAAACACCATACCGGCGCGGCGCGCTTGGCGACGGGCCTGCAAATTTTTCGTTATGCGGTGCTTTATCGCGCGGCCCGCGGTGATCACGCCACCCTCGAGGCATGGCGTACCGAGCTCGGCATGGGTACGGTCGAACAGTTGCTCGCTGCGGCCCGCCGGCCGGTCAGTCTGGTCCCCGCCAACATCACCTTCTATCCGCTGCGGATCAGCGACAACATCCTGCGTCGCGGTGCCGAGCTACTCAGTGGCGGTTTGAGCAAGCGCGCACTTGAGGAGCTGGTGGTGGAAGGCAACTTGTTGCTGAAGGCCACCGACATGGATATCAATCTCGGCGCGAATCTCGAAGTCCATGATGGGCTCAGCTGGTTCGAGCGTCCCGCCATGTTTTACCTGGCGCGTCGTTTGCCGTCACTCGGGGCCGTATTCGACATTGATTATCTGCAGCGTCAGCTGTTCACGCGACTCGCAACCCGCGGCACCCATGTTGTCATCAATCGTCTGCGCGACCGCTACATGCGTGCCATCTATCAGTCAGCTGCGGTCAATCTTTCGCACCTCGCGTCATCGCTGATCCTGGCTCAGGTCGAGGCCGGTGTCAGGCGCATGGCCGAAAGCGACTTCCGCCGCACGCTATATCTCGCGATAAAACGTCTGCAAAGCCATCGCGAAGTACGCCTGCACCGTGGCCTGTGTGATCCGGGTTTATACCGCCCGGTGCTGACGGTGGCACCGTCGGCCTTGAACGAATTCCTCGATTCGGCCGAGAGCGCGGCGCTGATCAGCCGTGCAGATGATGGGCTGATATTCAAAGATAAGCTGGTCCAGGAACACGCCTTCGACGAAGTCCGACTGGAGAATCCGGTCGAGGTCTATGCCAACGAAGTTGAGCCCTTGGCAGCGGTGGGCGCTGCCGTACGCCATGCGATCGCGCGTGCTGCGACCATCAAGCCCGACGCGCTCGCGCTTGAGTACTTTGATGACGAAGTGCAGGCCTTGGCCTGGGACCGCGCCTTGTTTCAGCAAGCCAAGCACCGCGACATCAACGGGCGCGAAACCGCGACGGCAGACCCCAGTCCCTTCCTGCTGCGCCCAGCCCAGGCCAATAGGCTGGGCGTGGTGCTGGTGCATGGCTTTCTAGCCTCGCCCGCCGAAGTACGCGACTTCGGACATAAGCTGCAAGCGGCCGGCTATCCAGTGCTGGGGGTACGTCTCAAAGGCCATGGCACCTCGCCTTGGGATCTGCGTGAACGTAGCTGGCAGGACTGGCTGGCATCGGTCACTCGCGGCATCGAGATCATGTCGGCCTTAAGCCCGCGGCTGGCGCTGGTCGGCTTTTCCACCGGCGGATCCTTAAGTCTGATCGCGGCTGCCGAGCAGCGTGCCAACATCGCCGGCGTCGCGGCGATCTGCGCGCCGCTTAAATTTCGCAACAAAAATCTGCGCTTCGTGCCGCTGATGCACGGTGCCAACCGCATTATGAGTTGGCTGTCGAACGACGAAGACGTGATGCCGTTTCGGCCCAACGAATCGGAACATCCCCAGATCAACTATCGCAACATTCCGTTGCGTGGTCTCTATGAACTCACGCGCGTGGTCAGCCATCTCGAAGAAGTGCTGCCTTCGATACACTGTCCTGTGAGCCTGATTCAGGCCGACAGTGATCAGGTGGTGGATCCGGAAAGTGCGCGTATCGTGCAGCGCAAGCTGGCGACTCCCGCCAAAGAAGTGCATTGGATCCCATCAGCGCGACACGGCATCCTGAATGAAGATACCGGAGCCACCCACGCCTTGATTCTGGATTTTCTCGCGCGAGTCAGCAATACGTCCTGAGGGGTGCGCGGGCCACGCCGCGTTCAGGAGCCGGGTGCGGGCGCTGCCTTGCCCGGCGCAGGCAGATGTTCAGCGAAACCGCGTATGCGTCGCACGATCTCCGATTCAAAGCCCATGAAGCGCCAGTCTGCACCGCTCAACACCACTTGTTTGTAGATCGGCAGTTTCATGCGACTGGCTTCTTCATAGCGCTCGCGGCTATGGGCGAGGGCAACCCGATCGCGATCGGGGCTGATTTCCAGCAGCGCTAATTTGCTTTCCCCTATCTGCCCGCTCCATGGGCCCAGTGCGACCAGCGCGGTGACACCACCGGCATTGGTGGTGATTTCACGGGCCAGCTCGATATTGGCGGCGCGACCCACTACGGCCGTGGCCGGCGTTTGTTGTTGCGTCAGGTAAGCGAGCGCCTTTTGCGCGCGGCTCAGGGCCTGATCGTGGCTGTCTGAGTATTGCTGCATGGTCGCCACCGGCGGCAACAAGGGCGTCTGCACTGCGAGCACGGTCCAACCGCCCTTGGGTAATTCCGCCAGTGCAGCGGTGATCACCGTATCGTTACCGATGAACTGGCCCGGTGCCGGGATGAATAACACGGCGCCCTTGGCCGGCGGTTTGGTGGCGGCACGGTAGCGTGCGAGAAAAGGCTCAGCATCCTCTCCCAGCTTGATGAAATCGGGAGGCAGGGTTTTGGCTTCCAGGCGTGCCAGCAACAACGGTTCCGGCGCGGCGGGCATGGCTTGATCGGCCGACGGCGACGCGGGTGATGCAACGGCGGGAGCAGCGTCGCTACCGCTTGCGGCTGCAGCGTCTGCCGAAGGTGGTGTATTCGGGTTCGCAGCCGCCGTTACAGGCGCTGCGGCGGGTGCAGGATCAGCGGCGCGCGCTACGCTCGACACTGCAAGCAGCACCCACAGCACACCGCCGAGCAGCCCGATAGAATGCATAACCATGGCGAGGTTAGCGGCCGGCACGGTCCGATCCAAGAGCTACGCAGCCGCGCGGATGCATCATGTACATCAATCCGGTAGAGTGCGCCGCGCGGCAGGCGCGCCCCGCGGCCGCACCAACTGCCCTTGCTGGATTTGTCGATGAAATTCCAACCCGCCATCGCTCCTTCGATACTGTCGGCCGATTTCGCCCGCCTCGGTGAGGAGGTTGCGGCGGTCATCGCGGCGGGCGCCGATCTGGTGCACTTCGATGTGATGGACAACCACTTCGTGCCCAACCTCACCATCGGGCCGATGGTGTGCAAGGCACTGCGGGATTATGGCATCACGGCTCCCATCGACGTGCATCTGATGGTGTCACCGGTCGATCGTCTGATCGGTGAATTTGCCGATGCCGGCGCCGACTACATCACCTTCCATCCGGAAGCGAGCCCGCACATTGATCGCAGCCTGCAGCTGATCAAGGAGCGCGGCTTGAAGGCTGGTCTGGTGTTCAATCCCGGCACACCCTTGAGTTATCTGGACCATGTCATGGATAAGCTCGACATGGTGCTGTTGATGTCGGTTAATCCAGGTTTTGGTGGTCAGGCCTTCATCCCCTCGGCCTTGCCCAAACTGCGCGCGGCGCGCGCACTGATCGATAACAGCGGTTTGCCCATTCGTCTGGAAATCGATGGCGGTGTGAAGGCCGACAACATCGGTGCGATTGCCGCCGCCGGTGCCGACACCTTTGTGGCCGGCTCCGCGATTTTTGGCAAAGGTGATTACCGCACCACCATCGCCGCTCTGCGCGCCGCCATCGCCGCTGCTTTATGAGCGCCGGACTGGCGCTGTTTGATCTCGATGGCACCCTGGTCGACAGTGCGCCAGATATCGCCGACGCGGTCGACATCGCGATGCAGGCCTGCGGCCGTCCGGTCCTGGGAGAGGCGCTGGTGCGTGGTTTGATCGGTAACGGCGCGGCGCGCCTCATTCATCGCGCTTTGACCGGACAGCACCACGGCGATGCCGACCCTGCACTGCATGCCCAGGCCTACGGATTTTTTGTCGATGCCTACCAGCCGCGGGTATTCACCCGCACACGCCTCTTCCCGGGGGTGGAAGAGGTGCTCGCTCGACTTGCCGCGGCGGGTTGGATGCTGGGCTGTGTGACCAATAAACCGGCACGCTTCACTGCGCCGCTGCTCAGCGCCGCCGGCATCGCCCACTATTTTGGTGTGGTGCTGTGTGGCGACAGTCTGCCCACCAAGAAGCCTGCGCCGGAACCGATCCTGCATGCCGCTGCGGTACTTGGTGTGGCGCTCCCCCAGGTGGTGATGATCGGCGATTCACTGGCTGACCTGCACGCTGCCCACAACGCCGGTGTGCGCGCGGTGTGTGTGAGCTTCGGTTATCACGGCGGTGTTGATCTCGCCGCCGAGGGTGCACAACACCTCATCGATGACATGCGCGCCTTATTACCCTTACTGGGTCTCGCCGCTTAGTTCAGCACTGCGCGGCGTGTGCGCCGCTCCCCCGCGTGTGGAATAGGCGTGGCTTGCGCGAGCGTGTTAGCGTGCCGCAAGACAGAGCGCAAGGCCAATCGCGGGGGAAAATCATGGCGGGACCTTTGCAGCACGTATTGAGTGATCTCAAGGTGCTCGACTTCACACGCGCGCTGGCCGGACCGACCGTGACGCGCATGTTCGCCGAGCTGGGCGCGCAGGTCATCAAGGTCGAATCAGCGCCCAATGGCGATCTGACACGCCGCATGTCCAAGGTGCGCAACGAGCGCAGCCTGTATTACGTGCAGCAGAATCTTGGCAAAAAAAGTTTGTGCGTTGATCTGCGCGATCCACGCGGCATGGCCTTGATAGCCGCCCTCATTCCGAAAGTTGACGTAGTGGTTGAAAACTTCAAGCCCGGCACCTTTGAAGCCATGGGCTTGGGTTACGCACGGCTGAAGGAAATGCGTGAAGACGTGATCCTCTGCTCGGTCTCGGCCCTGGGTCAGAGCGGACCACTGTCCCATTTGCCGGGTTACGATTTTATCGCTCAGGGTTATTCGGGTGTCACGTCTCTGGTCGGCGACACCGATGGCACACCCTATATTCCGCCGGTGGGTATGGGCGACGTCAGCACCGGCGTGCACGGTGCACTGGCGGTGCTGGCGGCGCTGCGCTATCGCGATCGCACCGGCCGCGGTCAGCATCTCGACATCGGTTTGCTGGATGTTTATTACCACTGCCATGAAGTCACCGTGCATCAATGCAGTGCCAGCGACGGCGCTATCAAGCCCACACGCAACGGTCCGCACCTGAGCTATATCTGCCCCGCCGGCGTGTTCAAGGCCAAGGGTGGGTGGGTGGTGATCATGG